>WRKJ01000072.1 GCA_009778135.1 Defluviitaleaceae bacterium | reverse complement strand
ATGCAAGAGCGAATGCATTAGCACACAAGTTAAGAGAGTTAGGAGTGGGACCTGATGATTATGTGGGGATTATGGCAGAGAGAAGCATAGAGATGATTGTGGGGATATATGGGATTATCAAAGCAGGAGGAGCATATGTACCGATAGATCCGACATATCCGGCAGAGCGAATTCAGTATATACTTGAAGACTGTAATCCAAAAGTTATGTTAACGTATCAGGTAGAGATAGAGGCATCCGTGTCAACCATAGATTTGGACAATTCAGAGATATGGAGGGGAGAGAATGAGAATCCAGCTCGTGTGAATAAGTCAAGTGATTTGATTTATTGTATTTACACATCGGGAACAACAGGAAAGCCGAAAGGTGTCATGGTTGAGCATAAAAGTGTGTTGAACTTAGCCATTGGTCAAATAGGAAAATATGAAATAACTGAGAGTGATTATGTTTTACAATTTACTTCCATTTACTTTGATCCATCTGTAGAACAAATATTTATATCACATTTCAGTGGTGCAAGCCTGTACCTAATAGATGATGAAACAATATTAGACCCTTTCCAATTCAATGCCTTCATGAGTCGTAATAAGATTACTCATTTGAATTGTGTGCCATCTTTTTTGGAAGGCATTAATTTAAAAGGGCTAATAGATTTGAAAAGAGTTGTCGTTGGTGGTGAAGTATTTCCAGTTAAGCTAGCAACAGCACTAGATATTGAAGCAGAAATTTACAATGCATATGGTCCAACAGAAACAACAGTGACAGCGATCATGAGCATAGTAGAGCCAACTCGCCTCCACTTAAAGATACCGATTGGAAATCCGATTTCAAACACACAAGTATACATTATGAAAGGTGATATGTTATGTGGAATCGGAATACCCGGAGAATTATGTATTGCAGGAGCTGGGGTGGCTAGGGGTTATTTAAATAGTCCTGATTTAACAGCCGAGAGATTTGTGGATAACCCGTATGGAGAAGGAAGGTTATATAGCACAGGAGATTTAGCGAGATGGTTACCAGATGGAAATATCGAGTACTTAGGGCGAATAGATGAACAAGTTAAGATCAGAGGATTCCGAATAGAATTAGGAGAAATCATGTCGGCCTTACAAAAGCTAGATGAGATCAAAGATAATGTGGTACTTATTCGAGAAGATCAAAATGGGACAGCTTATTTATGTGCGTACTTAGTATCAAATGGTCCTTTAGATTTCAATTTAATCAAAGAAAAGTTATCAAATACACTACCTGGCCATATGGTTCCAACTGCTTATATTGAGTTAGATGAATTGCCTTTGACCAGTAATGGAAAAATTGATCGAAGAAAGCTTATGAGTTATGAAATTGACAAAACGAATCAAGTTGAGTATATCGAGGCAAAGACAGAAACAGAAAAGAAGCTAGTTGAAATCTGGAAAGAGGTATTAAATTTAGAGCAGGTAGGTATAAAAGATAACTTCTTTAATATAGGTGGACATTCATTAAAAGTAATTACGATGTTATCTAAGATTAATGATGTATTTTCAAAGAAAATTAGTATAATTGAAATTCTAAAAAATTGTACCATATATGAAATAGGGAAATTGCTAGATTCAAAGATGTTTGTTAATGATTCTGAAAAAAATTCATTAACATTATTAAGAGAAGCAAAAGATTCTAATCATGATGTATATTTTGTTTTTGATGTAACAGGGAATATCGGGTATAGCATTAATTTAATAGATAAATTATGTGTGAATGCTAATATATATGGTGTTGATTTTGGAGAATTGGATAATAACATACCGATGAATATAACAATGGATGATTTAGCTAATAAATATCTAAAAGAAATTTTGCCTAAATCGAAAAATAAAAAAAGAATTGATTTAATCGGATGGAGTTTTGGGGGGCTGCTAGCTCATCATATTGCAGAAATTTTAATTATGAAAGGAATAAAAAATACTAATATTGTAATGATTGATTCGCCTATAATTTCTAATTCAATGCAAACATTTGTATTTAATGATAAATATGAAACTAGTTTTTTAAAAGATATTGATAAAAATTTTGAAAAAGGAGGAATAAGAAAGATAAATTTTAAACAGTATTTAACTAATAATCAATCAAAAAAAGAATTTCAATTTTTAGCAAATGATTATGATATATTAAAATATCATTTGAAAGATATCTCTTATACAAAACAAGAATTTATGAGACAACTCAATATAATGCGTACATTAAAAAGAATAATAGAATCTTATGAATTCAGGATTAAGTTTAATAAAAAGATCATGTACATTAAAGCTGAAGAAACGGGAGAAAAAAATATACTAAATTTATTAAAATGGAGTCGCTCAAATACTTTGAAAGTATATACTGTAAAAGGTGATCATTTTACAGTAGTGAATAATGTTGAAGAAATGATTAAAATATTAAATAAATGCTTTGAATAGATAGGTATGAAGGTTATAATGAAGTGTTGGTGCAACAAGGTGTTAAAACGAGCGAGAGTGTTGACATCAAATTAAATGCAATTGAAATTGTCAAATTAAACGATAAGCTAAATCGAAGAAAAAAGCTAAATCGTCAAAAGTCTTTATGGTAAAGTAAAAAGATTGAGGGTAAATAACAATGTCATAAAGTTAAATTTTAGTGTTTATTAATTCATTAGCTATATCATCCTTTTTCGCAGATGATTAGAGCACAATAAATTGTGATGGCATGCAATTCGTGTTCGTTTTCTTGATGTAGATGTACGATTCTTGAAATTTTCATTTTTTTATGGTGTTCATCGCTTTCAAAGGCTGCGGAAAAGACAACTTGCCTGACCGATTAAATCTTTGTTGACCATGTACGGAATTGATGTAGGTGGTGTCAGATTACCGCTTGCGAATCTGACACCAATTGAAGTAAAGACATTGTGGAAAGAAGTGGAAAAGTTGATAGATACGTAGCCAACGATCATTCGTTGGTTTTTGAATGTGAGCCTGCTGAGTCAACAAAGACTTTCATAAATGATTGAAAATTCAGTAAATTTAAAATAAAATCAACCCAAATTATACATTTTCTTTTAGATTTTGTTTACTTTTTTCTCATAAACGTGTATAATTATTTCATAGGGGCAGACATCCCTATTAAGCTATTATTTCTCAAATAATCAATCAATAAGGTTACAACATAGAGCACGATAATTACAAAATAAAAAAACTACCCATGTCTCTACACAGAAATAATAGTTGTTTTATATTTGATCTTCACAGGAGTGATGTTCTTTGATAATGAATGATTATAAGAAATACTTTTATTCTAAAAGCACAGTGCTAATTTTATTTTTACTCACAAGTATAAGTTTAATTAGTTTTTTATTTTCACTTAACGATAAGGAAATGTGGATTTCTATGTTATCAGACGTAAGTGTAGATCTCAATCAAGAAAGCCTTATGGCATTAATAGCAGATTATACAGCACCACGATTTGTTTTTGATTTCTGGTTTAACTCAGGTTTGTTCTCTATATCCTTAATGCTTTTATATGCTTGGAGTGGTGCTTTTTTAAGTGCTCAGTTACAAACAGAAAAAGAAAATGGATTTGGAAACTTGCTAATGATGAGAATGAATTATAAAACAAGATTAAGTCATTTGCTGATTTCCCAATCTTTGTATATTGCAACCATCGTTTCAAGTTCAATTGTTATTTCTTTCATTTTAGCATTTGCACTGGGTGGCGTGCCAACGACTTACACACGATTAGGAGATGGACACTTGCTTTCTTTCCCCCAGGTTTTGCTAGTCGCTTTAATTCAAGCCATTTGGATTTCCCTTTGGGTTATTTTGGTTAATGGGATTTCTATGCTATGTAATGCCTTGGTTAAAAATAAATACGTTGTACAAGCACTTCCCGCATTATTATTTATTTTTACTCCTTATTTACTAGGTACGGTGATAGGAAACCTATTTCCATTAGTAGGAAGGGTTTTGATTTATTTTATCCCAGATACACTTGTAACAGTCATTAATATGGCTTTTAATGATGGAAGTATACATTTTATTCTATGGAGCATATCTCCAATTTTTATTTTAATTCTCATTTTCGTTGGAATGTACAAAATTAATGTCAAAAAATATATGAGCGATTTTTTATGAGTAAAAAAGCAGGGCTAAAGCTAACTTTATTGACCATTTTTTTAATTATTTTTTATCTTGCTTATGATTTTATCCACGCTTATGAAAGCGTGGCAATTGAGTTTATGTCAAGTTATTTAAGTAGTTTTCAAACTTACTTTTTTGTGTTTACGTTAATTCTTATTCCGATTATTGTATTTGATCATACGCCATTTTTAAGTGTAGAATATTTGATCAGAATTAAAGAAGATGTGCTTTCACACGTGATGAAAGAAATGTTTCTTTCCAGCTTGAAATACACAGCCATTATTTATTTCTTTTTTGTAACGAGTTCTTTTCTAATGAGATTTACGTTTTCATTTGAATTGGAATATATGAGGTTATTTATTCTCATGTTCATTTTTATACTGACTTGTTTTTTGCTATTCTACACTGTTTATCTCTCTACAGCAAATTTTTTGATTGGTATAAAAGTATTATTATTTGCTAACTTTGTATACATTTCTACCATTATGAGCATTAATTTCATGATAGAGAGAAATCTCAACTTAGATTTAATCTCACTCATTTATCTCTTTTTAATTTCTCTCACGCATTTATCTTATCTCATTTTTAAGTTGAATAAAAAGGAATGGTTTTCATGAAGATATATGTCTCTTTTTTAGCTTTATTTCTTCTGTTAAATTTGACGGTCATGCCTGACTACGCCCCTTTTCCTTTTTATAATATGGTTGCTTTACTGATTCCCTTTGATTTAGAAACAGAATCCTTTTTATTCGGTCGCTTTTTTTTGACCTTATCAATGTACATTGTTCTATTAACATATGTACAGAAACAACTTGAAGCGCAATTTACGATGATGAATTACACGTTAACGAGGATAGGTTTTCAAAAGTTGATGATAAAATGCTCTATCTATACGTATAAGAAGATTTTAATCGTTCTATTCATTTGGATATTTTCTATGCTGATATTTAGTCAAATGTACGGATTAGAAAATGTTGAAATTTTTATTTCATTATCTTTGTCAATGATTATTACAATGTTTATTTGGATTGAAATCTTTATGTTACTCAAATTAACAAAAATGCCCCTTAGGAATATCTATCTGCTATCCTTTTTTCTAATCTCTTTATTGATCCCTTTTTCGGAACAATTTCAATTTACTAATTTGTTAATTATTGGCTCATTAGATATTTTGAATACCTCTGTGTTATGGATTGGCGTTAAAATGGTTTTTTGGTTTTTATTATTGGGAACGAAATCTTATTTGTTTAAAAACTTTGAAGTTTTAGGAGATGATCGCATTGATTAAGCTAGATAAAGTCACAAAAGAAATTAAAGGTAAACAAGTGGTACATCATGCTAATTTAGAGTTAACTAGCGGTAATTTTACAATGATCCACGGACATAATGGATCAGGAAAAACAATGCTTTTACGGTTGTTATGTGGTTTAATTAAGCCGACATCAGGCCAATTATTTTTTGAAAAGCAATTGAGATTCGGTGTCATCATTGAAAATCCTACATTTCTTCAACATGAAACAGCTTTTTATAATTTGAAGTATTTGGCAGATATTAACAAAATCATTAATGTCGATGAAATCAATAGATGGTTGAAAAGGTTTAACTTATTTGATGTAAAAGATAAAAAAGTCAAATCCTTTTCTCTTGGAATGAAACAAAGACTAGCACTTGTTCAAGCATTTATGGAAAATCCGGATGTTATTCTTTTAGATGAGCCCTTTAATGGTATAGATGATGATAATTTATCGGTCGTTTATGAAGTTTTAGCAGAAGAAAAAAGAAAAGGAAAAATGATCATCGTAGCGTCTCATGTTGAAATTCCTGTAAATGGACTAATTACGCAAAAAGTCCGTATGAGTGATGGAAAAATAGTGGAAGTAATCCAACTCTAAAATGATTATAAATGGTTTTAAAGACTCATTTAAGCAGAAGTAAGAAAAGGATATTCAACTAAAAGAAAATATCCAAGCAGCGCAATGTGTAAAATAAATACTCAAAATATCAAGAGCAGTTGGCTAGTGTTTTTAGGAAGGACAACCTCATGAAAGAAGGATTTTACATGGAAATGATTCAGCAAATCTTAATGGTATTTTATCATTGTACGGGAATTAGCATTCAGTTTATTGATGAAGAATTGGTCCATGTAGCAAGTGTCGGTCCTATTTGGGCGCAATCAGTTTCAGTCGTGTCTGAAGGCATCCATGAGATTTTGGTGCCAAAGGAAGTGACCACGCCATCTCATGTGCATCATCTTATTTATCCTTTTGATCGTTCAAAAGAACCAAAAGGGTATTTCGTTGCCGGACCTTATCAAAATGAAAGTGAAAAAGAGCCGTTTCCTTTTAAGCCTTGGCAAGCCAATATTTATTTTAAGGATATTTTAGACATGATTGTCGATCGGCATTTGATTGATGAAAAGCACAAAAATCCTTATATTGCCAAAGGGATTGAGTATATTCAAGCACACTATGCCCAATCGATTAGTTTGCAAGACATGAGCAACGAGTTGAATTTAAATCTGTATTATTTTTGCTCGTTATTTAAATCCGAAACTGGATTGAATTTTAACCAGTATCTGAATCAATTAAGAATTGACAAAAGTAAAGCATTACTCGTTCGAACGCAAGATTCGATTGTGGATATTGCAATGGCTGTTGGTTTTAATAACCACACATACTTTAGTCTGACTTTTAAGAAACTGACAGGGATGACACCGACTGAATATCGCAAGAAACATCAAAAATGAATAAAAAATAGTTGGAGATTTGCCAACTTTTTTTATTTTCTTCATTAAAGTTTAACAAAATTGTGATAAAAGATCAAAATATCCTTGTAGCAGAAAAGAAATGTTTATGTTAAAATTTCAATTGTTAAGTATTCGTCAATTGTTGACGAATAGGTAAAAATAATTGGAGGTTTTGAAATGAGGAACACGAGATTTAAAGCTCAGTTGTTAAAAGTTGTTTTAGCAGTCGTGCTGATTTTACAAAGTTTGTCAGGTGTCGTTTTGTTACCGACACAAGCTTCGAGTTTAAATGTTAATGATTTAGTAGATGGAACATACAGCATTGAGGGAAGTATATGGCATGCGATCAATGAGGCGTTATCTCCACAGGCAAATGGCTTTTTGCAATCGACTTTGCTAGAAGTTGCAAATGGCGAAATTAAAGTTGTGTTAAACATGTCATCAGAGATGATTGTTAGCATGCGTTATTTTGATGTAGATGAGGCGTCAACAGAAATGATTGTTACACCTTTTGCAGATGGCATTGGACAATTTAGCATGCCAGTTGAAGCAGGTAGAGGAGAAGTGCCAATTGGTTTCTCTATTGATACAGGAAATCCAATGTTTGGGGTTATGAATCAACGCGCACGGCTTCGTTTGGATTGGGATTCGGTGGCAGTCATTGAGTTGGCAGAGCCAGAAGTACCAACAGAACCAGAGGTACCAACAGAACCAGAGGTACCAACAGAACCAGAGGTACCAACAGAACCAGTGGTACCAACAGAACCAGTGGTACCAACAGAACCAGAAGTGCCAACAGAACCAGAGGTACCAACAGAACCAGAGGTACCAACAGAACCAGAGGTACCAACAGAACCAGAGGTACCAACAGAACCAGAGGTACCAACAGAACCAGAAGTGCCAACAGAACCAGAGGTACCAACAGAACCAGAGGTACCAACAGAACCAGAAGTACCAACAGGGCCAGAAGTACCAACAGAGCCAGAAGTACCAACAGAGCCAGAAGTACCAACAGAACCAGAGGTACCAACAGAACCAGAGGTACCAACAGAACCAGAAGTGCCAACAGAACCAGAGGTGCCAACAGAGCCAGAAGAAGGATCGGATTTTGATCCTACACGTTTAGCAAATGGTATCTATCGTGTCAGTGCGACACTTTGGCAAGCAGATCGAGATGCGTTATCTGCAGGAAATGCCTTTATGGAAGATATTGCTGATGTCATTGTTGCAGATGGTGTTGTAACAGCCATTGTTCATACAACATCAGATCTGAGTGCACTCGCTGTTTATACGTTAAATCCACAGCGTATTCCAGTGACGTTGCTTGATACATCAACAGAAATAAGAAGTAGCTTTTCTTTTGAAGTGCCACATTTTGAACGTTACATCACAGTTGCTACGTATGTGTTAGACTTTCCAGCACCATTTCCAGCACGCTTACAGTTAGAGTGGGAATCATTAGAATGGGTTGCTGAAGAAGTAGATGTTGATTTGGATGGCGATACGACAGCAGAGGCACCAGGAGGCGTGACAGTTGATCCGAATGAAAATGATGCGAATGATGAAACAACGCTTGAAGGGGACACGACGCTTGATATTCACAATTTGCCTGACGGTATTTTTGAAGTAGAGATTGCTTTATGGCATTCGACTTTAGATCAATCATCTATGGCCAATGATGCCTTTAATCGTACAGCACGTATTTTGGTGGAGAACGGGGTCTACACCATGTATACTTACACACGTCCATTAACATTTGGTGCAATCACAGCGAGTTTACAATCGATGCGTGTGGAAACAGCCACAGGTAGCTGGGCTTACGCAACAGTTGTATCACGTGAAGCTAACCATCCAACTGCATTTTCATTTGTGATGCCGCATCAAAATGAGTTTATTAACGTAGAAGTTAATCCAATGGTGGCCTTAACCGGAAATCAATATATTGATGCAAGGTTGCGTGTGAACTGGTCGACGATTACACAACTGGATGATGAGCTGGATTTATTAGAAGCACCCATTTTCCAAGGTGGAGCAGATTCAACACCAAATGAAACACCAGCATCAGACCCGACAAGACCAAGTGAAGTGTCAGTGGATACAACTGAATCGGTGGTTTCAATGACACCAGCTGTACCAACAGGGGATACTGCTAATCTGACATTATATACAGGTGTTTTAACGGCTTCTTTGTTAGTTATCAGTGCGTATTTATACCAAGCAATGAAAAAGTTAAAGGTGGTGGGTACAAATGAAACATGTTAAAAAAATAAACAAATTAGGAGTAGCAGTAATGCTACTTTTAAGTCATGTCTTCTTCACCTATCAACATGCGTACATGTTAGAAGATGGCGCTTTTATTGTCGGAACAAGTGCTTCTTATGCCAATCCCGAAACAGGCTTAATTGTAGATGGCGGGACCAATTTGGCCATCGGTGATGCGGCAGCACAGTCCATTACGGTTTCAACGGCACTTGTGGAACGTTCAGGAGGCCAAACGTTTGTAACCATTGGCTTAGGTGGTGCGTCTAACATTCAAAATCCACGGATCATGATCCAAAATTCATCAGGTGTTGATGCCTACCATAACGTTGGCACGACGCAAACAGGAACGAGTTTCATGGATGGGGATTCAGTGATGCATTTACGTTTTGAAATGGTTGATCCTCATGTTTTAATTAGCCCCATTATTTATGTCACGCCAATGGGACGAGATGTGCAGTTTTTTATCAGATTAAACATGGCTTCTGCAACGCCAGGAACGGGTATATTCTTGAGTGAAATGGTACAAGCGGTCACAGCTGAAGCGATGACTTTGGCGCCATCTGCGACTGAGGTCACAGTTGTAGAAACACAACCAGAAACCAGTTCAGAAACGCTTATCGTTGAAGGGATTGAAGCAGAACAAGATGAATCAGTAGCAGATGAATCAGAACCACAGCGAGCACCTGTTGATCTTGGTGAAATTAGCTTAGTAGGTGTTGTCGGTTTGCGCATTCATCAAGTCACAGAACATGAGTAAGGAAAGGGGTGTTGTTTGTTGAAAAAGATTGGATTATTTGTCTTACTAGGGTTGAGTATGGGGTTAAGTGGCTGTGTTGACCAATCACAGACTGTTGAATCAACAACAGATAAGCCAACCATTGTGGTGACGTCTGTTGTTGTGACAGAAATTTTAGCGGCACTTGATCTCACAGCGCAGGTGATTGGTGTTCCTCACTCTGAGTTTGAACTACCACCTGTTTTTGAAGAGGTGACGCGTGTGGGCATGGCAATGGCACCTGATATGGAAATGATTGCTTATTTAAATCCTGACTGGATTTTATCACCACTCTCTCTGGAAGGAGAACTGGCTGCTGGCTACTATGAAGCGGGTTTTAACTCAGCTTTCGTTAATTTATCTTCTCTTGAAGGCTTACATCAAGCGATTATTGAGCTTGGAGAAAAATTTGACCGTGAAGCTGAAGCCGGCGTGCTTGTTGAACACTTCTTTGACTTTGTAGAAACACATCGCATGGCTTTAGAAGGACTTTACAGTCCGACGGTATTGATTTTAATGGGTTTACCTGACGGCTTGTCCTATGTGGTTGCAACGGAACACAGTTATGTCGGTAATTTGGTTCGCTTTGCTGGTGGTACCAACGTTTTTGCGGATGAAGAAGATGATTTTCTTAATATCAGTATGGAAGAAATGCTTGAACGTGATCCAGATATCATTTTGTTAACCAGCCATGCCATGCCAGATTTAGTAGAAGTGATGTTTGACAGAGCGTTTGAGACGAATGACGCTTGGCAACATTTTAGAGCAGTGGAAGAAGGTCATGTTTATCAACTTTCTCATGGCATGTTTGGCATGAGTGCTAATTTGACTTATCCAGAAGCCATTGCTTATCTGGTTGATTTATTGTTTGAAGTTGAAGACGACTAAGCATAAGGTTGAACGACATGAAGAAAATGGTGTTTTTTACAACGGTTATAACAGTGCTGATTTTTTTGTTTTTTGTCGCAGCCATGACGGGACCTCTGACTGCCACACCGATTCAAATTTTGCGCGGGTTGTTCATTGAATTTGATCCAGTGGTTGCAGCCATTTATAACATGCGATTTCCTCGCATTTTTGTCGCTTTACTAGCAGGTGCAGGGATTTCTACTGCAGGGCTATTGCTTCAAAGTTTATTAAAAAATCCCCTTGCTGATCCTGGGATGTTGGGGATTTCAAGTACTGCTACTTTGAGCAGCATGCTCTGGTTCATTTTTTTCCCTCGTTTGATTCAGTTATTACCCATTGCAGCTTTAATAGGTGCGCTGATGGGTTTTGCGTTGATTTATGGATTGGCTTATCAAGAAAATGCAAATCCGACACGACTTATTTTAGTTGGAATCGCACTGAATGCGTTGATGATGGGTTTGCTTGATGTCATTAATGGGATGATGGGTGGTAATTTGCCTGATGGTGGCGGCATCAATATGTCTTTTCAAACGTGGCGACATGTCCATTTATTGTTAGTTTATGTCAGTATCGGTATTGGATTAACCGTTTTGGCCATTCCAACGCTTGATTTAATGCGCCTCTCAGATCAAACAGTGACTTCCATTGGTGTGTCGGTGAATAAAAGAAGGTTTTATCTTGCTTTTATTGCAGCTCTTTTGATCGGGATTGCTTCAGGCGTGGTGGGTCCTATTGGTTTTTTAGGTCTCATTGTGCCTCATATGGCTAAGTTAATGGTTGGACAGCAACATAAAACGTTGATTCCTGCCACTGTATTGTTAGGTGCATTGACATTATTGTTAGCCGACACAGTTGGGCGAACGGTGATGGCACCTCTTGAAATCAGTCCTAGTATTGTCATGTCTATGATGGGAGGGCCTCTTTTAATCTATCTCATCAGGAGGAATAAGCGTCATGTTTAAAGTCCAAGATGTCAGTTTTTCTTACGGGAAGCAAACTGTTTTGTCTCAAGTGAACCTAGAAATTACACCAGGAAAAATCACAACGCTCTTAGGGCCTAATGGAAGTGGAAAATCAACGTTGTTGTCACTGCTGGCTAACAATAAGCAGCCCCGTGAAGGCACCATTTGGCTTGATCATCAGTTGATCCATCAAATAAAAGGTCGTGCATTTGCAAAGCGTGTTGCGACTTTACATCAAAATAACGAAGTGCCCGCAGAAGTGACGGTTGGAGAACTGGTTGCTTATGGGCGAATGCCTTATAAAAACCGTTGGCAATCGCTTAGTCAAATAGATAAGAAGCAAATTCAATGGGCACTTGAAGAAACGGGGTTAACGCCGTATGCGCATCGTCGTTTATCAGATCTTTCGGGTGGCTGGCGACAACTGGCCTTTATTGCCATGGCGCTCGCTCAAGATACACCGATGCTGATTTTAGATGAACCAACCACGTTTTTAGATTTAAAGTATCAGCTTAACATTTTACAATTGATTCGTAAATTGAATCGCGTTTATCATAAAACCATTGTCATGGTACTTCATGATCTTAATCATGCCATGACATTTAGTGATGAAATTATCGGGTTAAAAGCGGGTGGAGTCATCCTCATGCCTCAAAAAGTAGCGGATGTGACACCAGATATGTTAGATCAACTGTATGAGGTAAAGCTTGAATTGATCCAACACGGGAATCAGAAAATTTTATTGACAGGAAATGGAGGGTGAACAATGCGGAAAATCTTTCATCTTTTCTTTGTATTGGCGCTGCTGTCCGCTAGTTATGCAGCTTTTCAGATCATCACCATTCAGTTAAGTTATCGCCAAGCTGATCAGGAACATTTAACGGTTCGAAATGTGGCGTTTGCTCAGGTTGAAGCGGATGCTCATGTTGATTCATCGGAAATTGATTTTGAAGGGTTGCGCTTGATCAATGCAGCGATTGTCGGATGGATTCAAATGCCTGGGACGAATATCGATCATCCGATTGTTCAAGGTGAAGATAATGTGCGCTATTTAACCACGACTTTTAAAGGAGAATCTAATCCGAGCGGCGCCATTTTTATGGATGCGAGGAATCAGTCAGACTTTTCCGATCATCAAACCATTATTTATGGTCACCACATGTTAAATGGGACGATGTTTTCCGATTTGATCCGTTTTCAAGATCAAGCTTTCTTTGATCAGTATCCTGTTTTTACCATTCACACCCCTGAAGGTGTGCGTCATTATGAAATTTTCTCAGCTTATTTAGCCTGGGCTTACAGTGACACTTATTTAGATGCTTTTGCAACAGGAGATCGGTTTGCTGAATACTTGCACTATATTACAGGTCTTTCGATGATTCAAACAGGTATTGTTCCTTTACCAACAGATCAAATTGTCAGTCTGTCTACTTGTGAATATGTTTTTGAAGATGCACGTATGATTGTTCACGGTCGGTTGATTCAATAGCATCATGAAAAAACAGGAAGGAGTTGTCTTTAATGAAGCAACTTAAAAGAATGTTATACATCATCGCAGGTTTTATCTTTTTAGGGCTTGGTGCACTTGGAATTGTTGCAAATTTCATTCCGTTTATTCCTTTTCCAACGACGCCTTTTTTACTACTGGCTTCTGCCTGTTTTTCTCGTGGATCAGAACGCTTTGATCACTGGTTTAAACAGACAAAAATATATGAGAAATATTTAGCTGATTTTGTTCAAACAAGGAGCATGACTTTGAAGCAAAAAGTATCTATTTTGAGCTTTGCAAGTGCAAGTTTGATGATTCCGTTTTTTGTCGTTCCGACGGTACCGATGCGAACATTTCTTATTTTAACGACGCTTGTTAAATATACCTACTTTACATGCTTAATTAAAACGATTAAACCCGATCACACTTACCATGCGAAAAGGGTGAGGATGAAAGAAGCAATGAAATAAATGGGGGATTTGATGCTGTGTCGACGTCAGAAATAAAGGAGTGTTAGGATTATATGAATAAAATTGCAAAAAGTGTCTATGTTGTCGTCGGATTTATTTTCTTGGGAATTGGGATAGTGGGTGCTTTTTTACCCGTTTTACCAAGTGTCAAGTTTTTCTTAATCGCCTCATTTTGTTTTGTGAAAGGTTCAAAACGTTTTGATAAATGGTTTAAAGGAACAGCGATCTATCAAAAATATTTAGCCGACTACGTGAGGTCAAAAGGCATGACGCTTAAACAAAAGTGGACGATTTTGTTGACGGCAAGTGCAATGTTAGCTTTTCCGTTGATAAGGATTGATGTTTTGCCAATGCGTATCTTTTTAATTGTTTTAGTGATTTGTAAGTATGTGGGCATTCTTGTTTTCATCAAGACGTTATGAGAAAGTGCTTTGAATCTTTCTAAAAAAAGAGCTAACTTTTGTTAATTGTCACTGCGCGCTGTACAGTAACTAAAAAAGAGAGGAAATGTGAAGTTTTTTGTTTTTGATGATTGACAAAAAGAGATAGGATGGTTTATAATTGGAACTGTAGCATTTGCTTTTGTCGAAGCTTGAGATGAATGCTGCAATTTAGGATGAGTTTAATCAAAGCGTTTCACATTTTTATGGCTTAAACCATTTTAAAATTAGGAGGAACATCGTATGAGTCAAGATAAATTATTAACGCGTTCAAATGGCGCACCGCAACCAGAACATAGAAATTCACAAACAGCAGGACCACGTGGACCACTCTTAATGCAAGATGTTTGGTTCTTAGAGAAAATGGCTCACTTTAACCGTGAAGTGATTCCAGAGCGTCGGATGCATGCAAAAGGAAGTGGGGCATTCGGTAAATTCACCGTCACACATGATATTACAAAATATACCCGAGCAAGCATTTTCTCTGAAATTGGCAAAGAAACAGAATTGTTCTTACGTTTTTCAACAGTAGCGGGTGAGCGTGGTGCAGCAGATGCAGAGCGCGACATTCGTGGATTTGCTGTTAAATTCTATACAGATGAAGGAAACTGGGATTTGGCTGGAAATAACACGCCAGTGTTCTTTATCCGCGATCCACTATTATTCCCAGACTTAAACCATGCCGTTAAGCGTGATCCTTATACCAATATGCGTTCTGCGCAAAACAACTGGGATTTTTGGACCATGTTACCAGAAGCATTACATCAAGTTACCATTGTGATGTCTGATCGTGGGATTCCAAAGAGTTATCGTCACATGCACGGATTTGGAAGTCATACGTTTAGCATGATCAACGCTGACAACGAGCGTGTATGGGTGAAATTCCATTTCAGAACACAACAGGGTATTGAAAATCTATCTGTTGAAGAAGCAGAAGCGATTATTGCAAAAGATCGTGAAAGTTCACAAAATGATTTACTAGGTGCTATTGAAAATGGTGATTTCCCGAAATGGACCATGTTTATTCAAGTGATGACGCAAGAGCAAGCGAAGACTCACAGAGATAATCCATTTGATATCACAAAAGTTTGGAGTAAAAAAGATTATCCATTAATTGAAGTGGGTGAGTTGGAATTAAACCGTAACCCACAAAACTATTATGCAGAAGTTGAACAATCAACCTTTAATCCTGCTAACTTTGTTCCAGGGATTGGACCATCTCCAGATAAATTATTACAAGGACGTTTATTTGCATATGGCGATGCAGCACGTTACCGTTTAGGTGTGAATCATCACTTGATTCCAGTCAATGCAGCAAGAGTACCAGTTAACGACTATCACCGTGATGGGTTAATGCGTGTGGATTCAAATCATCCAACAACACCATACTTCCCAAATAGTTATGGTCAATGGGATCCACAACCAGCCTATGCAGAGCCAGAACTTGAAATGGAAGGAACCATTGGGCATCATGATCCATATATCAACGATGATCCCTATTATCAACCAGGTGACTTGTATCGTTTAATGACTGAAGAAAAGCGTGCACTTTTAATTGAAAATACACGTGGAAACATTGAAGATGTAACAGATAACATTAAATATCGTCATGCAGCACATTGTTATTTAGCGGATGTTGAATATGGAACACGTTTAGCAGAAGCATTACAATTAACATTAGATAAAGTGATCGAGCTTGCTAAAATGTCTCGTGAAGAAAGACTGCATGCAACAAGTCATGATGTGTGGAATGCTTAAATGACAGGTGAAATGAGATTTTCAGTGGAAGAAGCGCAATTTACGGATGTAAAAGTGATGTATATTGCAGCAACTGTTCCCTATGCGGAAATGCGTCATACACGAAAGTTTTTTATGAAATTAGGACTTTATGCTTTCACGAAACGAGCGAAAGCAACAAGTAATGTGTTTATTCGGTACGTTGGAGAAACACCAGATACCATTGATATGGAAATTTGCTTTGGTGTAGAAGAATTTATTCCGGAAACAAAACAAATTAAAGCAAAAACCATTGAAGCTCATAGCGGTAAATATGCTGTTGGTTACTATAAAGGACCAAGAGAAGACTTGATTGATGTTTACGTGGAAATGCAAAAATGGTTTGTGGAACAAAAATTACAACGTACTGGTGAAGCACTTGTGGAGTATTATTTAAATAATCCACAACATGTTGCAGCTGGTGATTTAGTAACGGAAATCTATTGGCCAATCAAGTAATAGAAATTATTTTGAGAATGTGTTAAAGTTGCTCAGTTTTGAGTAGCTTTTTCTTATGGTCAAAAAAAGGAGATGTAATAATTTTTAGGTTTTAAATTTATATTTATCTAAAAATAATGGGAGCATTGCGTTAAGAAATCTTGTATAATGTTTATCGTAACTGACAATTACATAAAAATAAAAAAGATTTTTTGTGCTTGTGCAAAACTTTCTTACTAATATGAGGTGAAGTTTGATGAAAAAAGGTTTATGGGTTTTAATGGTCGTGTGTGGGTTGTTTTTAATGGTGGCATGTGGTAATGATGAAACAGATACAGATACGCCCGCCGCAAGCGATGTTTCTTCAACAGAAGCGTCGACTGAGGCTGGAGGAGAAGTAGAAGAGGTATTGGTAACACATCGTTCTGGTGAAACATGGGTGCCTGTTAATCCACAAAACATTGCAGTGTTTGATATGGCCATCTTAGATTCAATTGATTTAATGGGTTTTAGTGACCGTGTTGTTGGCTTGCCACAAAATGCCATTCCTTATTTGGTGAGTGATTTTAGAGAAGCTGGTCTTGCTGATTTTGGAACGTTGCATGAGCCAAATATCGAGTATATGGCAGGCTATGAATTGGATTTGATTATTATTTCAGGTCGTGCACGTCCATTTTTTGATGAATTGAGCCAGTTGGCACCAACTATTGATTTAGGACTGAACAATGCAGATATCCGTGGTTCTTTCATTGAGAACCAAACGTATTTAGGTCAAATTTTCCAAGCTGAAGCGGCATGGCAAGCTGAAATAGATGCCATCCGTGCTTTATTTGATGAAGCTGAGGACTTGTCTTCACAGTTAGAAGATCAAAACGCATTAATTATTATGCACAATGAAGGTAATTTACAAGCATTTGGACCAGGCGGACGTTTTGGTGTGATTCATGATGTCTTCGGTGTACCTTATGTGGATGCTGAGGTTGGACTTAATGAAGAAGGAGAAAGTGTGAATCACGGCATGACAGTCGATAATGAGTATGTCTATGGGGTTAATCCGAGTATGATTTTTGTTATCGACCGTAACTATGTGTTAGATGGTGGAGACCCTGAAACGCATGAAGTTGATATTACAAATGATATCATTAATTTGACAGATGCTGGTGCGAATGGGCATATTTTTAATCTAAATCCAGAAGCATGGTACATTGCACCAGGCGGTTTGCAAAGCATGCGTCTTCAAGTATCAGGTGTTATTGCAGGGCTTCGTGAAGTTTTGAATCAATAAGAGCAAATGAAGCGAGCATATACGATGCTCGTTTTGTGGATTTTATTAGGAAATTTGGGTCACATATGTTATAATAGAAGAGTCATGGACCAAGTTGAAACGGAGGCTCCGAATCGATGCAAAATGTTAATTTTTTAAGGGGTAATTATTTTTCTAATGGGGTATTTTTAGACATGAGACAGGTGATCCTCGGATGAAGTTGTTCATGGTATTCATCGTCTTGTTTGCTTTATCAGTTATTTCACTGCTGATTGGGCATGTCCCAGTAAGCTATATCTTAAACATGGAAGGAAATGCGCAAGTCTTATTGGTTGTCGGTCGAATTCCAAGACTCATATCCATCCTCATTACGGGCATGAGTATGAGTGTGGCAGGTTTGATTATGCAATGTTTAACGAATAATAAATTTGTTGCACCTACAACGGCAGGTACGATCGATGGTGCAAGGCTCGGTATTCTCATCAGCATGTTGATAGGTGTAAGTGGCTTTATCGCTAGGACTTTTTTTACGTTTATTTTTACTTTGTTAACAACAGGTCTGTTTGTGATGATCATTAATCGCGTGAAGTTGAAAAATACGACATTGGTACCATTGGTTGGGATTGTTTATGGTGGTATTTTGGCGAGTATTACGTTCCATATTGCGTTTGAGTTTAACATCGTCCAAGGAGTTAATACATGGCTCATGGGCAGCTTTGCAACTGTTTTACGTGGAAATTATGAACTTTTATATGTCAGTCTTCCTTTGTTGGTGCTTTCGTATGTTTTTGCAGATAAATTTTTAATTGCAGGTTTCGGGAAAGACTTTTCTAAAAGTTTAGGACTTAGTTATAACACCGTGATGAACCTTGGACTTGTGATCGTTTCTCTTATTTCATCAACCATTTTGATCACAGTGGGTCTTATTCCTTTTATCGGTGTCATCATTCCCAACATGATCAGTTTAATGATGGGAGATAATTTGAAAAAAACGTTGCCGATTGTCGCCATAAGCGGCGCTATTTTCTTGTTAATATGTGACATCATCGGTAGACTCATTATTCATCCATTTGAAGTTCCCATTAGTGTCACAGTAAGTATTATCGGTGGGACGATCTTTTTGTTTTTGTTAATAAGGAGGCCCAAGCATGCTTAATTCACAAAAAAAAGTATATATTTGGGTAGGTATTTTATTTTTCATTGCGTTAAGCGCCATCTTGTTGTACCTTTTTCACAATTTGGGACCTAATCCTGGTTTTGTTTTGCCAAGAAGAAGACTGAGAGTGGTTAGCATGACGGTTGTTGCCATTGCCATTGCTTATTCATCTGTTTTATTCCAAACGGTGACAACCATGCGGATCTTCACACCAAGCATTATTGGGTTTGACGCATTGTATATGTTTATTCAGTCAGTCATGGTCTTTTTTGTCGCAACAGGTGGTTATTTTATTACAGGTGTTCCCAATTTCTTACTCTCGGTCGGCATCATGATCGTTTTTTCGCTCGTGATTTATAGTTTGGTTTTTAGAAAAGGGAATCAAAATATTCATTTCTTATTACTAGCTGGCATGATTTTAGGCACTGTTTTTTCATCTTTAACAACGTTTATTCAGATGCTCATTGATCCAGATGAGTTTGCCATTTTACAAAATCGTATTTTCATTAATTTTAATTCGGTTAATGAAGATTTGATTACGGTTGCAACCATCGTGATGATCAGTGCTATTTTAATGAGTTTATTTTATGTTAAATATTTAGATGTGATGGTTCTTGGTGCAGATGCGGCGACGAGTTTAGGCGCCAATCACAGAAGACTTTCTAAAATATTTCTTTTAATCATTGCGATGTTGGTGAGCGCCTCTACTGCACTCGTAGGTCCTGCGACGTTTTTAGGGTTAATTGTGACCAACTTAACGTATCAATTGGTTCAAAGTTACAAACATAAATATATCATTGCGATTGCTGTTCTAATCAGTATTATTGCCGTCGTAGGTGGTCAATTTATTGTGAGTCGTGTGTTTAATTTAGCAACGAATTTAAGTGTCATTATTAATTTTATCGGTGGGCTTTATTTCATGTATTTGCTCTTATTTAAAAATCAGAAAGCATCAAGCTAGGAGGCGATTGGCCATGATTAAACTGTTAAATATTACAAAGGTTTATGAGAAAAAAGAAGTGGTAAAAGACTTGAGCCTTGAGATTGAAAAAGGAAAAATCACAGCATTGGTTGGTGAAAATGGTGCTGGGAAATCGACAGTTTTATCAATGATTGCTAGATTTATGAAAGTCAACAATGGCGAAATCATGCTCGATGGTCAATCCATTCGTTCGATTAAAGATTTAGAGATGGCAAAAAAAATGGCTGTTTTAAAGCAAATGAATGTTGCGAATGTGAAGCTAACCATTCGTGAATTGGTCGAGCTAGGTCGTTTTCCACATTCAAAAGGTCGGCTTACAGCAGCAGATCATCAAGCAGTGGATCAAGCACTTGAATATTTGACCTTGCATAATATTCAACATCAATATTTAGATGAAATTTCAGGTGGTCAACGCCAGCGCGCTTATATCGCCATGGTCGTGGCACAGGATACAGAATATGTCTTACTAGATGAACCACTTAATAATCTTGACATGCGTAATTCGGTTAACATCATGAAAATTTTAAGAAAATTGGCAGATGAGTTAGGAAAAACCATTGTGATGGTGATTCATGACATTAACTTTGCTTCAGCTTATGCTGATAACATGGTGGCGCTTAAAGATGGGAAATTGATTCGTGCAGGTACCGTTGATGAATTGATGAATAATGCCTGTTTGAATAAAATTTTTGGCATGAATTGTAATGTCCAAGATGTGTGTGGGGATAAGGTCTGCGTTTATTACAAGTCAAGCTAATTTAAAAAGTGATGTGAAATAAACAGCATGCAACTTCAGCAAGCTTAATCAAGGTCTTATCAAACAGACCTTTTTTATGCCTTGCTTTTTATGTTCAAATGCGTTATGATACATGCATTCTCAACTTCTCACGCATGATTTTGTAGGAGGTTAAAAATGACATTACAACAGTTAAAATATTTCATTGAAATTGTGAACAGTCGTTCGATTAATAAAGCAGCTGAAAAACTTTATATGTCTCAACCGAGTTTATCCAATGCCCTTCGAGAGTTAGAAGCTGACCTGGGACTTGATTTAATTATCCGTACACCTAAGGGGATTTCTTTGACTTCTGATGGCGTGGAGTTTCTTGGCTATGCACGCCAAGTGATGGAACAAATGAGTTTACTCGAAACCCGTTGGATGAGCAAAAAGCCATTGCGTAAAGTTTTCTCTATTTCCATGCAGCACTATGCCTTTGCGATTAATGCTTTCGTCAATATGGTGAAAAAGCTTGATGCAGATGAATATGAATACACCTTGCGTGAAGCGAGAACTTTTGAAATCATTGATGATGTGAAGAATCTCCGAAGCGAAATAGGTATTTTATACATGAGCACCTTTAATCGTCAAATCATGGAGAAGACTTTTCGAGAAAATGGGTTGATTTTTCATACATTGTTTACAGCGAAACCGCATATTTTTACAGGTTCAACGAGTCCACTTGCACAGAAAAAAGTGGTGACATTAGAAGACTTGGTCGACTATCCACGGTTGTCATTTGAGCAAGGTGATTATAATTCTTTTTACTTTTCTGAGGAAATTCTGAGTACGGAATTTTCAAAAAAAGACATTAAAGTTGGCGATCGCGCAACGATCTTTAACTTGATGATCGGTCTTAATGGTTACACCATTTCTACTGGTATTGTCAGTGCTGATTTAAACAGTGAACATATTATTTCCATCCCATTGTTGGTTGATGATCTGATCGAAGTAGGTTATGTTGCGCATAAAGACATTGGCTTAACCCAACAAGCCCAGCGTTACCTTGCCGAGTTAAAAGCAGTCGTCTCTTCCTATGGCGTTGAGTTATAGCTTTTTTCTATAGCTTCACATGTATTTTTGGTATTAGCGATAACCTTTTTAAGATGGTATAATGTAAAAGTGACGATAGTAATCGGATGATGCTAATTTTAGGAGGTTTCCTCATGAATCAATTTAAACGAAAACCATATGTTAAAACATATACACATCTTGCCATTGCCATTCTCATCGGATTAGCCATCTTATTTGGCCTCAATCCCACGAATGGGTTGACAAGAGAAGGCGTTACTTTACTGGCCATTGTCGCACCGACCATTTATATGTGGCTTTTTATCAACACGCATTGGGTTTCGTTGTTGTTTTTAGCGCTGCTGGCCATGACGGGGAGCATGACACCGAATCAAGTCTGGTCAAGTTCCTTGGGACATTTTTCGATTATGCTGGTTTTGACCTTTTCTATTTTAAGTGAATCTTTAAATGAAACAGGGGCCATTCAAAAGATTGCCAATTGGTTTATCACGAGAAAGTTTGTCCAAGGTCGACCTTACGCCTTTATGGCGATGTTTTTTGCTTCTAACCTCGTCATTGGGATGTTTATGCAAAACTTAGCTTTGGCTGTTATGTTTGTTGCTTTAACTGCACAAATTTGTGAAAATCTCGGGATCAAAAAAGGTGATTCGCTTTACAATTGTTTCATGTTAGGAACGTTTTGGGGTAATGGGGTTTTAAGTATTGCATCTCCTATCGCAAAAACACTCCCTAATATTTTAATCGGTCTTGTTTATCACAATTTTGGCATCGAAATCACTTATGCTCAGTGGTTCATGGTCGGCGTTCCTTTCAGTATTGTCATGTTTGCGATCATTATGTTGTGTATTAGAATCATTAATCCAAAGACAGATACGTTGAAAAAGTTTGATGTTAACGACATTAAACAACATGATCAACCGCTTGGTAGGCGAGGCATCTTCACATTGGTTGGGATGCTTGTGCTCATTTTGATCATTCTTTTACCAGAACTTTTTGTTTTATTAAATATTTTCGTTGGGATTTCTACTTACTTTATCCGAATAGGTCCCATCGCACCTGCCATCATCGTGATTATCACCCTTTGTTTGATTCATGTGAAAGAAAATAACCAATTTGTACCTGTCATGGATTTTTCGAGAAGTGCCAAGCATGTTCCCATCAATCTGTTGCTTTTTGTCGCAGCAGTCGTGATCATGGGTGTTCCCATGTCTGCTGAAAGTTCAGGGATTATTGTATGGATGCAACATTTATTAACACCACTAACCCATGTGCTTTCTCCATTCGTCTTGTTTAGTGTCCTCATTGTCATTGCAGTTGTTTTAACCAATTTTATCTCAAATACAGTTGTTTTAACCCTCTTTGTTTCTTTAGGATCTGCCTTGTTGATTCATCATCCGATTGGTCCTGTTGTTTTCTCTTTTGTTGTGGCTTATGCAGCGAGCATGACTTGCTTAACACCGTCGGCTACGATTACGGCGCCCCTTTACTACGGACCTGAACATTTGAAAGTAAAGGAGGTGATAAGAATTAATGTGTTGTTCTTATTACTGACGACTGTGTTACTACTTGCGATGACACCGCTTGTCATGGTGGTTATTGGCTAATTAGACTTTATAAAAATAAAAAATAAGCGCAGCGAATAGGCGCGCATAAGGAGAATTGATCATGAGTAAAAGATTTGACATTGTCGGAAGTTTGTTACGTCCATCTGAATTATTAACGTATAAAAGAGAAATAGAAGCAAGGGAAGACATTACGTATCCTTTTTATACAGATTTCGAAGGTTACGAAGAAGTGGAAAGCAAAGCCATTAAAGACGTGGTTTTGAAACAAATTGATCAAGGGATAGAAGTGATTTCTGATGGAGAGTTTTCTAAATCAGTTTGGCATTTAGACTTTTTATGGGGACTTGGTGGGATTAAACGTTACATTGCAGAAAGAGGAACCGTTTTTAGAGAAAAGGACGGATCGAAAGCTTTTGAAACACGACGTGATGCAGGAATCAAAGTTGTTGATCGATTAACGGGTAAAAATCATCATTTTGTTGATATCTTTAAAAAAATAAAACAAATAGCGACGGATCAACCGATCAAAATTTGTATCCCATCACCTTCTCATGTGTATTTTGATTTTATTTGGAGTGCTAATCTAGATTATCATGAAGTCTACAGCAGTGAAGCCACGTTAAAACAAGATCTCCTACAGGCTTACAAAGAATTTGTGCTGGAATACGCTGAGGCTGGCGGGACAATTATCCAACTTGATGATTGTCGTTGGGCGATGTTTGCTGATGATAATCCAGCTTCTCCTTTTAAAGATCGTACCGACATTGATACAGTTGCGCTTGCGACTGAATTCGTGGCAATTAACAATGAATTAATTGCATATGCAAAAGAACAAGGCTTAAAGGTTTGGACGCATAACTGTCGTGGCAATTATCGTTCTCGTCATATGTCAACAGGTTCTTATGAAAAAATTGCAGACTTATTTTTAGGGCAACAACAGTATGACCGCTTCTTTTTAGAGTGGGATGATGAGCGTGCAGGTTCTTTAAAAGCATTAGAAGTCTTTAAAGATAAAGACACAGAAGTGGTTCTTGGCTTGCTATCTAGCAAAACCAGTACATTAGAAGATGAAGCACGCATATTGGACGCCCTTAACGAAGCTTGCAAAATGATTCCAAAAGAGCGCTTATACCTGTCACATCAGTGTGGGTTTGCTTCAACTGATCATGGCAATGAGCTAACTGAAGCGCAGCAGTGGGATAAAATCACCCAAGGACAAAAAATAGCCCAACAGTTTTGGGGTGAGTAATCAGGCGTGAAAAAATAACACCCTAAGATCGTGACTTCCGACGCTTGCACTTTTCAAGTATGAAAACACTTGTGCATCATCCAGAATCTATTTTAAAAAAGCACGTTTAAAGAGAATTTCTCTGATAAACATGCTTTTTTCGATATAGAAGCTGTGATTTACTGATGTTTGACATATCGACAACCCCCTGCCTAATATGATATACTAATGGTGATTTCTTTTTTTAATTGGGTGAGATGAAGCCTTGTTACCTGCCCCATCTTGATTTATATGAAATAGCTGTCCCAGCAGCTGCATCATAACCTGCATACGTTGCCCCCACTAATTCACCTGAATCCATCACAATGGTTTGACCTGCAGCAACGGTTTCAATGAGCTTCTCCATCAGATCGGTTTGATAACTTGCATCTGGTGATGTCGTCGCAAGGGCAAGCTGATGCGTCACACTTCCATGTGCCAGTGATCGCTGAAATTCCGCAGCCATTTGAGACGCTTGATCAACACCATGTTCGA
>WRKJ01000071.1 GCA_009778135.1 Defluviitaleaceae bacterium | reverse complement strand
GACTGGAAATCTCGACGAAAAGAACCGTGATGTCGTGTTTGAACTGCTCGTAAAGTTAAATGAAATGGGTAAAGCTGTTATTTTTGTTACCCATGATTTGGAACTGGCTGAGAAAGCAAATCGATGGATTAAGCTTTAAATGAGGAAACAGAATCATCATTGTTACCCATTGTATCTGATTCTGACAGAGTATGGGGAACTGGAACGACGACAGCAAGGTCTCCTTGGATAAATATGTCTACTACAGGAACGACGTACCACGGGTTAACTTTCTGGGGAAATAATTAAATTAAAGAGGCTTTCGAAACGAAAGCCTTTTTACCCTGTTAAAGCTTTTGAGGTGAACGATGAAAAAATATCATAAACTTTTTATTTATGGATTACTTTTACTCGGCTTATTAATCTTCCATCAAGTGTTTAGCACTTTTCTTTTTAATCAAGAACTGATCTTAATTGAAAGTAACAGAATGTTGAGTCCAAGCCACATCAGGATTAATGAGGAAAATGAGCTGATAAAAGAAAGACTTGAGGGTGTAAATTTTTGGCAATTAAGAGAGATAACGTATGGTCATTTAAGAATATATGTGATTAATTCTGATCATCCATCTGAAGTAGTCTTGCCATTAAATAGTGGTGTCGGCTTCAATAGCGTTTATCATTTGGAAGCAGTGATTGGAAGAGATGTTAAGACAAAGACGATTGATGGTCATGAATGGGTTTATTTTAATGGAAACTTTTATAAGGTTACAGGTGTTTTAGGGATGCTTGAAAATAGTCCTTTAAATAACACGATGGTCTTAAATGATCCGCTTTTGTTTGATGAACTTGCTCACGAAGTGACCATTATTGATAGTCGAGACGCTTCAGTTTTGGATAGGCTAAGAAGTGATTATCAGCTAGATCAATTTAATATTGGATTAGAAAGAATGTTTCAAATTTCTGAATTTCTATTCATTTCAGAGCGTCTTGGTTTATTGTTAATCTTTTTTGTATCGATTATCATTGGTTTGAAATTTTCGACGATCACGTTTATTTCTAGCTATCTAAAATATCAAATGGGATTCTCTTTCATTAAAGTCGTTTTTAAAAATTTCATTTACATCTATTGCTTTTTTTTAAGTTTTATGTTTTTAATCTTTACTTATAACAGAATGAATTTAAACTTTTTTATCATAAATGACGTGATTTTTTTACAAATAATTTCTATCATATCAATTTCTTTTTCGTATTTAACGCATAGCTATTTAAGTTTTAAGAGTGGGAGATTGATAAAATGAAACTGAGAGAAATGATGTTTTCTATTTACCAAAATTGGTACCTATATGTCGTCAATATCTTGCTTTTAACATTGATGGAGATATTTGTAACATATAACGCAGGTCTTTCGATCCAAATCTCATTAAGAGAGAGAATGATCTCACATTTATACGAAAATTATGAATTATTTAACATCACTGATACATTGTTTGACAGTGAAGAATTTTACATGTTTCGTCAAGATCTAACTAATCTGAATAATGTTGCTCATTTTTATAATTTAGCGATGGAAAATGAAGACATCTATTTTTTATCAGCAATGAATCAACCGATAGGCATCTATCAACGCTATTCAGAGCGGTTTAACTTAATAGAAGGAAAACAAGCTGAGGATTTCCCTAATGTATTGACGATGATACTGAATCAATCAGTTTTTGATTTTTTTCAGTTAAATTTGGTCGATGACGTACTTTTTAATTGGGAAGAAGTAGAACCTCTTAGTGAATATATTCCCATTATATTAGGTTACGATTATGTGAATGATTTTCATGTAGGAGAGATTTTTGAAGGACTTTTTTATTTTAGAGCGGTGAATTTTATTGTTGCTGGATTTCTAGATGCAAATAGTTCGATATTTTTTCAACATAATGCAGAATTTTATTTAGATTCTTACGTCATTGTACCATTTCCTTATCGTCTCATTGAAAATGATACCCTTGACAGTGAGGATCAGTTTTATTTTGGCATTCTTTATACCGCAATGATCAATGGAAATGTGGCGACTGGACTATCTCCTTTAGCGCTAGATAATCTATTTGAATCAATTGCCAATCAGACAGGTTTTTTAAATTTTATGTTTCGTGGCCAGACGACGTTTTCAGCACAATTCTCACAGATGCGAAGTTTGGTAGCTGCAAATCGCACATTACTGTTGCAATATTCAGGATTTGTCATTGTATTTTTAATGATTATTCACTTTTCGATCATGTACACAATACGTAAAAAAAGGTGGCATTTTCGTCTTTTGAGCATTGAATTCGGTTATCAAAAATTTAAAAAAATAGAGAAATTGGTTTATGGACTTCCATACATCCTCTCTTATATCATCGTTTTATTTTATTTCTACTATAACGAAAGGTATTTACTGGCATTGTCTTTCATTGTAGCGCCCATTGTATTTATTTTTATAAAAGCATCCTCTCATTTTTTTGAGTAAATAAAGGAGTTTTGTCAGCATGAAATTATTAAATTTAAGTAAGAAATTTAATACTTCGAGTGGAACACAAGTTATATTCGATGAAACAAATTTTGTTTTTGATCATGAATTAATGTCGATAGCCATAAGAGGCAGAAGTGGGAGCGGTAAATCAACTTTACTTGCTATTTTATCTGGTTTTGAATTTAACTATGAAGGCAATTATGAAATAGAACATATAGATTTCTCAACGAATAAAAAGAAATTAACTGAATATCGTCTGCAGCATTTTGGTATCATTTCTCAAGAACCTCTTTTTCTAGAAGATAGAAATATTTTTGAAAATCTTGCCTTCCCGCTTAGATTAATGAAAATAGATAAAAAGGAAATTAAGAGAAGGATAATAGAAGAGCTGAAAGAATTAAATCTGGAACACCTCATGAAAAAATATCCAAATACTTTATCTGGCGGTGAAAAACAGAGAATAGCTATTGTCAGAGCTTTGATAAAAAGACCCAAATATGTTATTGCAGATGAACCAACGAGCGAATTAGATGAAGCGACAGAATTACAAATTCTAGATTACTTTAAAAATAAACAAGAAGGTGGCGTACGATTTATAATCGCAACACATAGTGACACGATAGCTAATCGATGTGATGAAATTTTACTTATATCTCATCATAAACTTTCAATAATCATGAAAGGAGAGCGATAATGAGAAAAGTGGAAACGAACTTGAAGATTGCTTTAAGCAGTTTTCATGTCCCACCTCCGCATTTATGATATGCATGCTGTCTTAGTCTGTCATATGATAAAGAGAATGATATCCTCATTGTTACATCTAACTTCATCATTCGAAAGGAGCTCCTTATGAACGAAGAAATGACCCAACTAAGTCCGCCTATTTACACTTATTTCAATGCTTTAAAACACACAATCGGTAACGACCCTGAACTTAACGTTTTCGATATGGTAAACACAGAAGATGGCAATTACCTCATTCAAGTTGATGTAGCAGGTATTCGTGGACACGAAAAAGCGCAAGCACTTGCGACCATTGTCGACTCTGATAAAACTGTTATGGGCGATACAAAAGTATTTGTCGAATTTTTACATCGTGGTCAAGTCATCCAACCCTTCGAAAATGTGATCAATTATTTAACCTTATTTAATACCGCCTTTAAAACCAATCGACTTTATGTTAAAATCGAGTCTACATTGTCATTAGGCAAACATATCCTTTATCCAATTTTTGAAAAAGAAGTGATTCAGTTTTTCAATGATGACTTGTCTGACTTTCATCAGAACTTTAACGGCGTTGCAGCATCCGTTTTTAGAGATGTATTAAAAGAATTCGTTTTCAATGTTCAAGTGCTTACCACAACAGAAGATAAACAATAAATATGTTGAGCGTTTTAAAATATAAGATAACGTCATGATCACCCAAAATTGAACCTAAAAAGTTCATAGATCGATGAGAATGCTATTTCGTTTGGTTGACAAAAGGGGCTGCCTAAATTTAGGAAACCTCTTTCATTTTAACAATGAAGCAGTTGTTTCGCATTTTAATATTAAAATTGAAAAAGGTGATTTTATCGCCATTACAGGGGAATCGGGAAAGAAAAAACCTCACTCATTGAGCAAGGTTTTGATACATTAAACATTGACACGTTGATCTTCACCATAGTAAGCATTTAAGTAAAGTTGCTTCAGGTCAGCAATTAATGGATAGCGTGGGTTGGCACCCGTACATTGATCATCAAAAGCTTCTTCTGCTAATTGCTCCACGGCACCAACAAAGTCTGCTTCAGAAATGCCATAGTCTTTGATCGACATCGGTACCCCTAATTCGGCTTTCAAGCCATTGATTTTGGCAATGAGTCCTTCAACTTTTTCTTCATTGGTTCTCCCTGTTACACCCATGTAATCTGCTGCTTGCCCATAACGTTCAAGTGCTTTTGGTGCATGATATTGAGAAAATGTTCCTTGACGAAAAGGTGCATCGGTTGCATTATAACGGATCACTTCATTCATCAACATGGCATTGGCGATTCCGTGAGGAATATGAAACTTCGCACCAATTTTATGGGCCATGGAATGACAAATTCCCAAGAATCCATTGGCAAATGCCATCCCTGCAATACAGGACGCATTGGCCATTTTTTCTTTGGCAGCAATCGCCTGGGCACCTCCGTGATATGATTCTGGTAAAAAGTCAAAGACGAGCTTCGCTGCTTGTAATGACAATGGAATGGTATATTCAGTTGCAACCGTTGAAACTAAAGATTCCATCGCATGCGTTAACACATCAATTCCTGAAGCGGCACACACTGATTTTGGCATGGTTAACATTAAGGCCGGATCAACAATGGCCATGTCTGGGGTTAATTCATAGTCAGCAATCGGGTATTTAATATCCGTTTTTTCATCCGTAATAACTGCAAATGGCGTGACTTCTGAACCTGTCCCTGCTGTCGTTGGAATACAAACCAATGTTGCCTTTTGACGGAGTCTCGGAAATTTATGAACACGTTTACGAATGTCCATAAAGCGAGCAGCCAAATCTTCAAAGTTCGTTTCAGGATGCTCGTGTAACACCCACATGATTTTCGCTGCATCCATCGGAGAACCACCACCTAATGCGATGATCACATCTGGTCCAAAAGCATCCATCGCTGCTTTTCCTTTCATCACATCAGCGATAAGTGGATCCGGATTCACTTCTGTAAAGATGGTATAAGCCATACCCAATTTCTCTAATTCATCAGTGACATGCTTCGTAAAACCTAAATCAAATAAAATTTGATCGGTCACAATAAAAGCTTTTTTCTTTCCTTCAACCTTCAAATCAGGTAAAGCATGTTTTAAACAGCCGAATTTGTGATACGTATTGCGGGGAACGTTAAACCAAAGCATATTCTCTCTCCTCTTGGTAATCGTCTTAATGTTGATTAAATGTTTCGCACCCACATTTTCCGATACAGAATTGTTCCCCCAAGAGCCACAACCAAGCGTCAACGACGGTGTCATTTCAAAATTATACAAATCACCAATTGCACCTTGAGCAGCAGGTTGATTCACTAAGAAAGTCGTCGTTCTCATGACAGAAGCCATCGCATGAATGTCTTGATCTGCCACGACTTCATCTGCATAAATCACCGATGTATGCCCCAGTCCACCTTGCTCCACCAAATCACGGGCCATGTTGATGGCCTCTGTGTGAGATGTCGACTGATACATGGCTAAAACGACCGATAATTTCTCATGGGCAAATGGTTCATCAAAGGTTGTATCTGTTACTTCTCCAACGAGAACTTTTACATCGTGATCAATTTCGAAGCCAGCCAGTTGGGCAATTTTCCAAGCAGGTTGACCTACAATTTTTCCATTTAAAGCACCATTCACTAAAATAATATCACGAACTTTTTGGAGCTGGTCTGAGTCAAGCAACAATGCATGACGTTTTGTAAGCTCTGTTTTCACAGCTTCATAAATACTTTGATCCACAATAATCGACTGCTCTGATGCACAAATCACACCGTAATCAAATGCTTTCGACAATAAAACCGAGTTAACAGCCATTTCAATATCCGCCGTTTTGTGAATCACAACAGGCGTGTTACCAGCACCCACTCCGATCGCAGGCGTCCCTGATGAATAAGCAGCTTTTACCATGCCCGGTCCACCTGTTGCTAAAATAATATCAGACTCTTTCATAACGGCATTGGTTAACTCAATACTTGGCGTATCAATCCATCCAATCAACCCTTTCGGCGCACCTGCTGCTTCAATGACTTCACGGATCACTTTCGCCACTTCATTGGTACAACCCTTTGCACGAGGGTGTGCAGAAATCATAATCGCATTTCTTGTTTTAATCGCCATCAAAATTTTAAAACAAGCGGTCGATGTTGGGTTTGTTGTCGGAATAACTGCACCAATAACACCAATCGGTTCAGCAACCCGAATAACACCACCTGCATGATCTTCTTCTAAAACACCACATGTTTTCGCATCTCGATATTTATTATAAACAATTTCAGATGCAAAGTGGTTTTTGATAATCTTATCTTCTACAAGTCCCATCCCTGTTTCTTCCACTGCCATTTTCGCTAATGGAATTCTCAAATTGTTAATTTTCATCGCTGCTTTGTAAAACAAATGATCCACTTGTGCTTGTGTAAACTGAGCAAACTCCTTTTGTGCCGCACGCATCGCTACGAGCGTCGTCATTAATTCCTCAACATTTGTTACTTGATTTAGCATATTGATACCCTCCTCAAGGTAGATTGCAATACTCGTTATTTTATTCACAATCTTTCATATAACTAGTATACCACAAAAAAATAAATTTGTGAATATTTTAACTAATTATTCTTTCTGAAAACGTTCCTTGCTTTAGTGTAACCCATTAAAATAACATTATACCTCTTTTCTATGTTATGTTTTTGCGTCCGAAACAGACACAAATAAAAAAACTGATGCCTTTCTCGACAACAGTTTCATCCTACAATATCTAACACTAATTTTTCTTATATCATTTGACAGTGATTTTTCCATCTTGAATCACCTCGTGATTCAATTATACTTCCTTCTCTCAATTATCGGAAGCGCTATATTACAGGTATATAATGCCTAAGAAAGTATTATTGAAAACCCATCTAATTCAAAGGATTCAGTAGGTATATATACGAATTTATCACTTTCTTTTCCGTTCACTTCAACTGGTAGAATTTTTAGTTTCATTTTCAACTTATCAACTTGTTCATTAGTCAATCCAGCGGGCCTAAATAAAGAGTCAGACATTTCACCATTAGAAGTAAACACAATATCTCCTCGTATTTCATATTCGATGTTCCCGTGAGCATCTGCTAGAATTAAACTTATGTCGTCATACTTTGATTGAGCTTCATCGACCAATGCAACAATATTATCTTGTAATTGAAAAATGATAAGCTTGTTTTCTATTAACTTTGTTAATGTAGTTAACTGTTCAGAATTTAATACTTCTCCTGTAATTTGGTTATTGATACGATTGATGCGAATAACATTTGACATGGTAACCTCCCAAATTAACCTCTAAATGAATAATGGAATATTTTTTTCAGATGGTTGTAAAACAAAAATCTTGAAATAAAATTTATCAAAAATAAGGATATACTCATAAAAAATATAAATAAGTAGGATGAAAAATAACCTTGAATTTGCGACCCTTGAACAAAAGATAGACCTATTGGAATAATGATAATTTGTAGTATAGAATTGTGAATATAGGAATTGAATTGACGATTAAACTTGGTTTTTAAAAGTTTTATGTCAAAACCATAATTTCGTAAAATTACAAAATTCTTGTTATTTAATTTCAAATAGGACATGGTAAATAATAAATTTGAACTGATAAATGCTAAGGCTATTGCTAATTTGTGGTTTATCATTATCTCCATTGATTCAAAAACATAAATTTGATTCAATATTTCAATGATTTCATTTGATCTTATAAGGTAGTTTCCACTTAATATGACTTCACTAGCTGGGAGAGATAAAAAATCAAAAAAACCAGTAACTTCATCATTCAACACGATAACCGCATAAGTAAGATGTAAAGGTGTTTCATTTGAATGATAATTGGCAAATAGGTTGTCAATTATCGCAAAGTAATGATTTAGATTAAGCGGATATGTATATTCTCCAGGGTAGTTGAATCGCCAATCACCTTCAAAATACTGACTTGTATCTATATCAACAATGCCAAACATCCCATCATGATAGTATTCTATATAATAATTGCCAGGAAGAAAAAATTCACGATCATTCGCACGCCAATATTCGATGGGTATAACATCAAAATATTCATGTTCCAGAAGTTCTAAATTGAACGTTAAAGGCGTATTAATTAACGATTCAATTAAATCATCAATTTCTGAACGTGAGGGCAGACCATCCATCGAATTTATAAAGTCAAGAAGTTGTACAGGTATTGCGGAAGCAACTTTGTTATGATGAATGGTTAATGGTGAAAATATATCAATCTGATTTTCAGGCATTGGCTCTATTAATGAAAAATAATCATTATTTGCATCCTGTATGATGAAAAAAAACATTAAAAAGCATACAAAAACGCTGAATAGTAAAAATAAGTTAGGAAGAAAAATTTTTTCTATTTTATTTTTATTTTTATTTATTTTTTTTTCTTTTATAGGAGTTGAAATGTTAATTTCATTAACTTTTTTTTCGATTCTTTTATTGTGAATTTCAAAGGTGTAGTTTGCAATATTTTTTACACGCTCATCATGAGTTACAATGATAAATGTTTTATATTTGCTGAATTCTTTAATTATTTCTAGTAGCAAGTTTACTTTTTTATAATCTAAATCGTTAGTTGGCTCATCAATGAGTACAAACGGGGCATCGCTAAGCAAGCCTCTTACTAAAGAAATGATCCTTTTTTCACCACCACTTAATTTTGCCCTACTTAGGTCTAACAAATAGGCTAGATTAAATTTTTCTAAAAGAGCTTTGACTTTATTTATTATTTCATCACATTCAACTGTAAGGGTTATATTATCTATCGTATTTAACTTCGCAATTAATTCATTATTTTTTTGAGAAACTAGGGTTGATTCAAATAGAGGGCCTAAATGGAGTTTCGCAAGTAACAATGTCTTTCCACGCCCATTAGGTCCGATGATAACATTAATGTTGTTTTCTTCTATATCTAGTACCCCTGATTCTAAAATAACTTTTTTCTTGATGGTTATTTCTGAATAATTTATTCTCATGATTTTCTCCAACTTTATAAAGGCTTATTGATTTTCTTTTTGAAAAATAAAGTCTGTACAAGAATTAAACTCAACGATTTTAATAAAAACACTGGAAATATATAACGACTTAAATTAAAGATAAAATAGAGGGCAACTGCTGATAGCATAAAGAGGGCAAGCTGAAATAAACTATAAAAAACGATAAAAGCTCGATTAAATTGCTTTGTTTCAAAAAAGTAATTTTTAAAATCTATTAAATCCACTTGTATGAGCGAGTATAGGAAATGATGATAAACGATACTAAATGAAATGATGGTAGCTGAAACAAATAGATTTCTGACATATAATGTTCGAACTGCTTCCCGATTAGTTGATGTCATAAATGCTTGAGAAAATGAATGTGAAAAAGCCTCACTATAAGGATGCTTTTGTAAAATTGTTTCTAATAGTTCTAATTCGGATTCTGCATCAATCATTAAAAATGTCCCAGGTAAGGCGTTAGTATTCCACCAATCATTTCTTGTTTTATGCTCAACAATCGGATTTTTAAATTCCTCAAATGATGCTAAATCAAAAGTATAAAAGCCATGATTTTCATAATGATGAAATGAAATGATGGCAAGGTTGTCATAGGTGATACCAACGATTTCATGCAATATATCATTTACGTAAATAAATTCTCCCAATGGATTTTCTAATTGCATTTCGTCGAATTCAAAATGCAATTCTAATAGCAAACGTGAAATTGTTACTTCTCTTTCACCATCGTTTGGAAACCTCCCAAGTTGAAGCAATTCAGGCCAAATCATCAAATGATAAAAATCATAACCACTCCACATTATTTCTGGTGGATTGACAACAAAAACATCTTCATGTAAATATTCAAAATGATAACCCAGTTCTTGCCAGTAAAGGAAATCAGAAATGATAATGTGATTAATGCCTGGTAGTTTTGAAATCTCTATTATATCATCAATTTGAACAGAATTTTTCTCACTTTCGCTATCTATTGCAATGTTCAATTCATTCATTACTTGCTGATTGAAAGATTCATATTGGTGATCTTCCCTACCTGTAGCAAGAAAAATAGCACCTTTTGCAGGTAAATCATAATGGTTATTATTTGCTTGTAAAAAATGGTTATCCCAAAATAATGATAAAAATATCAGAGCAAATAATAATAAATTGATAAAAGTAAAACCCCATTCAGTAAACTTTTTTGAAATTATTTTGTAGGGATTGTATAGGGTAGTTGCAGTTTTTTTATGGATTTCAGTAGGATCAGGTGAAAAGTTGTTTTCTTGTGTAATTTTATCTGAATCAACCTTTATAAACGAGCATTTTTCAAAAATTAACCGTGAATCATGGGTGATAATAATCATTTTCCTATTACTAGAATAATAAAGTATCATTTCTTTCAATTTTTTTACTGAGGAATCATCAAGATTATTCGTAGGTTCATCCAAAAAAATGTAAGGTACGTCTTTTAAAAGAATTGAAACAAATGCTATTTTGATTTGTTCGCCACCACTCAATTCTGAAAATTTTGATGACATTAGTTTTTCTTCTAAATATAAATCCTTAAATAGACTTTGTCTTAAAGATACATCATATTTGTTAACCCCTTTTGAGATATAATCACTTACTAATGTCGTGGTTTGAGGTAAATCTTGAGGAATATAACCGAAAAAATCTTGTTTGTGTGAAATGATAGCTTTACCCTCACAAAATGAAGTTATATCTTCATGGTTAAATAAAAGATGTTCTAGAATTGTCGTTTTCCCTATTCCGTTATCACCAGTTATTATATAAATCCCGTTAGAACTAAAATTCAAGTTCACATTTTTCAAATGAACACGACCCTTATTTATTTCAAGCCTATTTACAATCATACCATTTACCTCACAAATATCTTTAATCTAAATTTTATAAATGAAAGAGAGTGGTATTCTTCAATACCACTTTATCACTTTCATGGACTTTACCTAAACCAAATAACGTCTAAAGATGATACAGCATTTATGTTACTATGACGGTCAAATAATGCACTCCAAGTAGTTGTTGGCGTTATTTGATTACCTAAGTGAACATTACCAGAACGTCCTCTCCAGATACCTCCAACTCTAACGACAACACCGCTACCAATACTTCTTGATATCGAATATTGTGTATTTACATTCCCGCTGATATGAGTTGCAGCCGTACGAACACTCCCAGCTGGTGGTCGAAAGTTTACTGAACGTCTTGTAACATTTACGGGAAAAGTAAGGGTTCCAGCTGATGCAAGACTTGCTGTAGCTTGTGCACCAATGATGGCTACAAGTAAACCTGTTGTCGCCGTAATAATGATTTTTCCAGCAGCAGTACCAATAAATGTTAAAAATGCTGTTAACATATAAAAATCTCTCCATTTCTTTGTTGTATTTTTGTAATTGTGCTTGATGTTATCAATAACCCATATTGGGAACTTAATATCTTGTGTTTTTCTTATAGAGATTACCTACGATCCTCTCCTATAAGCTACAGCCTTGAGGTTTCAGACCATTACCATGATAAATAAATTGTTTTCGAAACCAGTATTATCTTCCTCCTTCTCGTACCATCCAAGACTCGTCAGCCTATCCAAGTACGCATGTTCAACGCGTTGGTAAATGACATTATAGCATACTTTTTTCACCTCGTGTGAGAAATTAACAAAAATTAACAAAAAATGACGAAAATGATTATAAATCAACAAAAATAAATAGAAATCAGACTGTTGAGACCTTGGTGCAAATACGGCAGTAAGCGAGAAAAAACAGACTGTATGTAAAAAGTCATAAAAATGAGATAACATTTGCATTTAAGCAATTGCTATCTCATAAGTATCGGAATAAAAAGGTTGTGTCTCATGTAAAAGACCATGTCCTGTTAGATAACGTATCTTGGCTTAAAAGTTACTTCAAGTTTCTGTTGAAAGAATTGATTACATGAATGACTTGTGAATTAAAATTACTATATGCAGACTCTGCAAAACCTACCATTAAAATAGGTGTTACCGAAAGCCATCGATTTAGATCTTGAGCTAAAAGCACAGAATTGGTTCTTTCCGCCATAAACATATAAGACCAGCTATTAATAGAATTTAAAAGTCCATTACCAGAAGTGCCAAATGCTAAACTTGCTTGATTAACTCTTAATATATTTGAGTATCTGCCATCGCCAATTAGCGATTGCTCCCCTTCTATTGCATTGATAAGGCCCGGAATATTATCTTGCTGCAACCATCTTGAACGCATATTCAGGCTTCTATCATAGTGTATAGGCCTTGATTCTGAAACTGGTTGATTAGCAAGTATAATAACACCACTAGAAGTGCCACCCCTGGTTGCCTCACCTAAAGTAAGTGTACTTAGTGGAGATCTGTTAGGATTTACATGAACAAACTCAAATAAATTTTGACCATTTACTCTTATTCCAGAAATATAAGACCAAAGCTGATCAAGTGAAGCATTTCCGAAATTAATATGCTGTAAATCAAAAATCACTAGCTCTCCTCTGTTTTGTTGTAAGAAACGTATAACATCAGAAATATAATAGCTTAATCTAGTAGAAAGCATCGTATTTTCTGTATACCACTCTCCATTTACATTTGTAACGCGAACGTCTAGATAACGAACGCCATTATTAAGGAGACGCATTGCATTTCCATATTGTGTTCTGGCAAAACGCGAAACAAAACCAGGTGCTAAAGCAAGTAAATCACTCCCATACATACTATCGTTTGGATCAATCGCGGACGTTGGCTCTATACCACTAGTAAACGCGTTATGCGCACCAAGCATCGCAATATCTACAACTCTTGCATATAATGGAACATTGTCTCTTATAATATTTGCAAAATGATTGTTTGACGGCGGTTGTATAAGTGTTTCTGGACCTGCGTTGGCAAAGTGATTAAAGAAAGGGATAACTGCGGCTGCAGTATTATTGCCGCCTGTTCCTGTTAAAACTGTATTTAGTATAGCGTTGACATTTGCGGGCGTTACAGGCACGCCTAAAACTTGTAAAAGCATTCCAGCAGCGTTCGCATTAAAAACGCCACCATTTTGTAATAAGATAAGCGTTATAAGGTTTTCCATATTGTTTATTCCAGGTGGTAACGTTGAGCTTTTTGGTGAAAGGTTTGCCCCAGAAAAGCCACTAGGTTCAATCGTGTGTGGGACGGCTTGCATACCATTGGTTGGTGTTAAGGGGTTGTCTAAATAATTAAATTGATTCATTTTTTTATCCTCCCAAATAAGTGTTCTATTTATTATATGCAAGCCTATTTGTAGGGTTCTATTTATATCCTTATTGCAGATAAAGCCAGAGCTAAGGGTTAACCTCGGTTTTTAATTTGTTCGTAGAAAACATCTGCTATTTTCCCAAACGCTTCAATTGATAAAGCTTCTCCACGTATACTCGGTTGAATGTCAATTTCTAACAATAATGTCGTTATTTCTTCTTTTGTCAACCCTTCAAAATAAGCAGCCAAATTATTCAACACGGTTTTCCGTCGTTGTTTAAAGCATGCATGAACCAGTTCCATCAAAAAAGCTTCATCTTTCACTGCAACAGGTGGCTCACTTTTACGGGTTAAGACAACGACTGCCGAATCCACATTCGGTGCGGGTATAAAAACATCTTTTGGCACATGAATGGCAATGTTCACATCACAATAATATTGGACTGCAATGGATAACGCATTGTAATCTTTCGTACCTGGCTCTGCCGATAAACGCCTTGCCACCTCAAGCTGCATCATCACCACATATCGATTAATCGGTAAACGTGCTTCAATCAACCCCATCAAAATAGGTGTCGTGATGTAGTACGGCAAATTAGCGACCACTGCTATTTCTTTAAATGTTGACAACGACGTCTCAATCATTGACTTCACATCTGCTTTTAAAATATCTTCATGAATCACTTCAACATGCGCGTGCGGTGCCATCACTTCTTCTAAAATGGGAATCAGTGCAGCATCTATTTCATAAGCAACCACTTTTCCTGCAGCCCGCGCAAGATATTCTGTCAGCGCACCAATCCCTGGCCCAACCTCAATCACAGCAACATCTTTATTGAGGTCAGCCGCTTGGATGATTTTTCTTAAAATATTAGCATCCGTCAGGAAGTTTTGACCAAATTTCTTTTTAAACTTAAACTCGTATTGCGCGATGATGGCACGGGTTCTTGATTTATTTGCTATTTCCATTTTTTCAACACCTAATCCGATAAAAATGACGATTTATCAGCTATTCCTTATTCTTTTTTTCGAAACATTTCTTTACAAATACGCATTTTCATGATAAAATTAACATATAATAAAAAACGGAGATCGTAGTTGAGCGCTACAACCTCCTAGGCCGCATTAAGACGGTGACAAACCAGTGAAAGAAAAAAGTAACCACCAGCCGGTCAAAGCTTAGATGGTTACTTTTTTCGTGTTCTGTCGATATACGTTAGCAGTGTCAAGATAAACATTCCAAATGCGAACATTAATCCCAGACTTTCGGCTACCGTCATGTGTGCTCCTTTCGGAAAAACACCAGAATCCAAATAATCGTATCACAGGCATCACTCCTTGTCATAAATCATCAGGTAAACGACTACCCTCCTTATTCCATCTTGCTTTGCCACCATCTTATCAACTTCCATAAACACATTGTACCACAAATCATAAAATTATCATAGTCTGAAAAAGGATAAAACGACGATTATTCAAGTTGTAAATTTTGTCGATTTTTTTCTTTTTCATTCGACTATTTTTAATTTGAAAGACCCAATGCCTCTAATACTTGCGCTTCACTTATTCCAAACATGTTCAACCTATTTTTCAACTGTTTCCCATTTACATAACCAATGCCCAATTGATACGCCAGTAATTCTCGCTTCTGTTTGCTTTTTTCATGACCGATCAATTCACATTTGACTAAAAATGCCTGCGTAATCAATTCAACTCGTGTTGAAACGGGTGTCATCGCACCAGCAAGTGCTGCTTGAATCGCCGAAACACTGGCATGTTCAACACCTAGCCCTTTACCTGATGAAGCTCTTGCATCTGCTTTATTCAAATAGGCGTGACCCGCTTCTGGAACACTGGCTACAATGGTTTGACGAATCTTTTGCCCCGGAAAATCTGGATCCGTAAACACAATGACGCCACGCACTTGTTGCAAATATTTAATTTGATCCAACTTTGACTGATCAAGTGCTGATCCACCTGTTTCAAACGTTTCAATATCTGGATAAATTTCTTTCAAACGACGGGTATCATCTCGTCCTTCTACAACGATTACTTCTTTAAACATCTACTTTCCTTCCAATCAGCTGTTCTAAAATGTCCATGATCTCTACTCGGTTATCATTTTCTTTTATTGTCTTTAACGGTAAAAACAGTGTATTTTTTTGCTTCGGTGCATTCACAATTCCTTTAATAATGTTAGATACAGCTGAGATTTCCTGTGTGTCACCATCAGGCATTAACAAGTCGATTTTCTCATCTCCATCTAACCCATAGTAATCATACGTCGACCGTTGATGATTCACATGAAATAAATAATCAGTGGCACTTATTCCCGCTGTATCCAGTCGTTTTGATAACGTTTCATATAAAGCTTCACTTTTTGCAGTCGGCACATAATCAAATTCATCAAGCAAACCACGATTCAAAAAACGATGTGCCAAATCTTGCAAAATAACATCTGCTTCATCTAAAAAGAAACCCGCATAAGTGGTAATCACACCATCATCCATTCGCAAATAGGCATCAATATCAACAACGTCAGTTAAAAATAACCATTCAAAAAGATGCATGCGACAGTTAAAGGCATGGCCTGCTTCTAAAAGGGTACGGACCCTAAACAGCATGGCTTGAATCAAAAAGTTGAAACTTAAAGAGCAGTCATGTAAATACACTTGCCAGTACATTTGATAACGACTAAATAAATAGTCTTCTAACGCATGCATCCCCGAGTATTTAAACACAACTTTCCCTTGCTCAACGCGCATCGTTCTCAACAGGCGTTCAAGGTCTATTTCGCCATAAGGTGTTCCGGTAAAATAAGAGTCGCGCAGCAAATAATCCAAGCGATCTGCATCTATTTCAGATGAAATTAAACTTACAATGAGTCGATTCGCATGTTTTTTTCCAATGACATCACTGACTTCTTTTGAGAAGCCCAATCGATAGCCTTCTAATAAGTGGTTGATCCTTGTGTTTTCAAGCAAAATACGACGGGTGAAGTCTTCGTGATTCACACCTAACACGGATTCGAAAGAATGAGAAAACGGGCCATGTCCCACATCATGAAGCAATGCTGCACATAGGATGAGCATGCGATCAATTTCATTAAATGTCATCTTTTGTTTGTTTAACACATCAATCATGCGACGCGCAATGAAATAGACCCCCAACGAATGAGAAAAGCGACTGTGTTCAGCAGTGGGGTAAACAATATGCGTCCCACCGAGTTGTTTAATTCGACGTAACCGTTGAAATTCAGGTGTTTCAATTAATTGCCAAATGAGCAAATCTGTCACACGGACAAAACTGTGGATGGGATCTTTAAACACTTTTTCATCTGTTAATCGCTGCATATTTTCACCTCTCGTTATGAATCTGTGTTGACTGCGTCGTAAGCTTTGCTTTTTGATAAAAACAGTAACTTTTTCTCGAAGTTACTGTTTTTCTAACACTTCTTTAATTTTTGCAATTAAGTCATCTTCATTTTGACCTCTAATTGGTTTGTTGTTGAGAAAAACAAAGGGGTAATCTCGACCTGGTCCACAATAGGATAAACAGGTTTTTCCTTTAATTTTCACATTTGGATCTAGTTTTTTGAGTCTGGGAATAAGGGTCTTTAAATGAGGGCCTTTGCAACAGACGCAGATTTGAAATTCATTTTGAATGTCGAGCGTTAAACTGTCTAAATCAAACATCGTAAATGCCAAGTGTCTGATTAGCGGTAATGACAACTGTGTTATAAACATCATCAGCACTACAACCACGTGATAAGTCATTAACAGGTTTGTTTAAACCTGCCAAAATAGGACCAACAGCCTCATAGCCTCCTAAGCGCTGTGCAATTTTATATCCAATATTCCCTGTATTTAAATCTGGGAAAATGAACACATTCGCTTGCCCTGCTACAGGTGAGTTCGGTGCTTTTAACTTCCCAACGCCTTCTACAAGCGCAGCATCAAATTGCAGCTCACCATCGTATTCAAAGTTTAAATCATCCATTTCATCTAAAATTTTAACCGCACCTGCTACTTTTTCAGTTGAAGGTGTTTTTGCTGATCCATGCGTTGAAAAACTTAATAAAGCCACTTTCGGATCAATATTAAACATTCTTGCTGCTCCTGCTGCTTCTACTGCAAATTCGGCTAAGTCTTCACTTGATGGATCGGGATTGACAGCGCAATCGGCAAAAATATAACGTCGTTTTGCTTCTTTTAACATGGCAAAATAGCCAAATGTTTTCGTAATACCAGGTTTTGTTCGAATGATTTGCAACGCTGGTCGAATGGTATCACCGGTCGAATGAACAGCGCCTGAAACCAAACCGTCTGCCAATTCCATGTGCACAAGCATCGTTCCAAAATAATTCACATCTTTAATCAGCTCGCGCGCGGTTGCTTCATCAATTTTACCTTTTCTCACTTTAACAAATTCTGCAATCATCTCTTCAATGCCCGCATAGTCTTCTGGATCAATCAGTTCACATCCATCTAATGGAAAGCCACCTGCTTCTTCAACAGTTGCTAAAATTTCATCTCTTTTTCCAAGAACAATTGGTTTCACCATATTACTACGGGAAAGAACACTGGCTGCTAAAACAACACGTCGATCATTTCCTTCAGGAAGAACAATTCGAATTCCTTTTCCTAAAATGTTGTTCCTTAATTCTGTCATGATATCCATCAAAAATTCCTCCAAATTCTGCACCAAATTCTTATGATTCAATTTGCTACATGTTCCACTTATTTCATGTCTATTGTACACTATTTTGCTTCATTTTTAAATAGGAAACTCAACTAATTTATCATTATTTCGCACCAAATGCCCATGATGATCATACGCTAGTTGAAGTAAGCATATTTTAAATATGAGGTGACGAGGATGGCAGTCATAAAAGCAAACCAAAACGATATTGAAACACTGGCTAGACTCATGCGAGCAGAAGCGGAAGGTGATGGTGAAATCGGTATGCTGCTCGTCGGAAACGTTTGTGTCAACCGTGTTTTAGCCGATTGTCATGATTTCACCGACATTAACAACATTCAAGAAATGACGTTTCAATCCCCAGGTGGATTTGAAGCAACCCAGTTTCCCTACTTTTATCAACGCGCACGACCAGAAGACATCAAACTAGCTCGACGTGCCATCAATGGTGAACGTCATGATCCAGCAACAACGGCATTATGGTTTTACAACCCCTTTCAAACAAGTTGTCCACCTCAGTTTTGGGGACAATGGAATTCTGGAAGGTTTGGTGTTCACTGTTTTTACATGCCACTCGAATCAGAGGATTGTTATTAAATTAAATGATCTTAGAATAGTAAAGACGCCTTAAATTAAAATGAAGCGAGGTTAACAGTTATGTCTTATTTCCCACCGTTTTACCCTTATCCATTTCCACTCCCTTATGGAAATGAAGTGAGAAATCCAATGACCATCGATGAATATGCAAAAGCTTTCGAGCCACCTTATCCATCAGGTCATCATATTGGTGCAGGAACGCCAACAGGTCCTGCTGGCTTAAATAAAATCGTAGCCGCCTCTACTGAAGATGCGCTAATTGACAATTTTATTAATCGTTCTTCAGGACGTGGTAATGGTGGTGGCTACATTGATAACATTTTACGTTTCAACCGTGGTAAACTAGCACGTATCCGTATGACGTTTAATTCAGGTGGTAATACATCTGAAACAAAAGTTTTCACTGGTCTGATCGAAACAGCAGCACGAGATCATATCATATTAAGTGACCCTCAAACAGGTGGACGCTTTTTACTCTTAATGATTTACTTAGATTACATTGAATTTCCAGAAGAAGTTAACTACTTCTATCCAGGGACCAATACGCTCAATGTCGCTGATGAAAAAATGCTAGTCGACCATCCTGAAGTGATGCCGCTTTATCATTATCAAAAAGCTAAACAAGAACGATTTATTCATCACCTTGAAGCAGTCGCACTTAAACAAGAAGAAGGTAAATAACCTCAATAAACGAGCCTCGCTTTAACGTTGAGGTTCTTTTTATTTATCCGCCAAAAAAGCCATCCTATCAGGACGACTTTTTATTTTAAAACTATTCTAAAATTTCAACTACTGAACCAGCACCAACAGTACGTCCACCTTCACGGATAGAGAACTTCGTTCCTTGCTCAACAGCAATTGGTGCGATAAGTTCAATCGTCATTGAAACATTATCACCAGGCATAACCATTTCAACACCAGCTGGTAATTCAATGATTCCTGTTACATCCGTTGTACGGAAGTAAAATTGAGGACGGTAGTTTGCGAAGAATGGTGTATGACGTCCACCCTCATCTTTTGATAAAACGTATACCTCAGATGTGAATTTTTTGTGTGGTGTTACTGATCCTGGCTTAGCAAGCACTTGTCCACGTTGGATATCATCACGCGCAACACCACGTAATAAAGCACCAATGTTATCTCCAGCTTCTGCATAATCAAGTAACTTACGGAACATTTCAACACCTGTTACAGTTGTTGAAGATGTCTCTTCGAAACCGATGATTTCAACAACATCACCAACTCTAACTTGTCCACGATCAACTTTACCAGTTGCAACCGTTCCACGTCCAGTAATTGAGAATACATCTTCAACCGGCATCATGAATGGTAAATCAATATCACGCTCTGGCGTTGGGATGTACTCATCAACAGCGTTCATTAATTCCATGATTTTTTCTTCCCATTGTGCTTCTCCATTAAGTCCACCTAATGCTGAACCTTGAATAACTGGAATATCGTCTCCTGGGAAGTCGTATTCCGATAATAAGTCACGAATTTCCATTTCAACTAATTCTAATAACTCTTCATCATCTACCATGTCACATTTGTTCATGAAAACAACAAGACGTGGTACACCTACTTGGCGAGATAATAAGATGTGCTCACGCGTTTGTGGCATTGGTCCATCAGTTGCAGATACAACTAAGATTCCACCGTCCATTTGAGCAGCACCTGTGATCATGTTTTTAACATAGTCAGCATGTCCTGGGCAGTCAACATGTGCATAGTGACGGTTTTCAGTTTCATATTCGATATGCGCAGTAGAGATTGTGATTCCACGCTCTCTTTCTTCTGGCGCACCATCAATTTTATCAAAAGCTGTCGCAGTATTTCCAGCGACTTTTCTTGACAAAACAGCTGAAATTGCAGCCGTTAATGTTGTTTTACCATGGTCAACGTGACCAATTGTCCCAATGTTAACATGGGGCTTATTACGTTCAAATTTTTCTTTAGCCATTTTTGATTCCTCCTAAATTACATGAAAAACACAATTGTTTTCCAATACACATATATTGCTAATTTTACAACACTTGTGCCGATAATGCAATACTTTTAAAGCGATTTTAATGGAAAACCCGATTAAAATTACGACCCTTTAAACTTTTTAATCACTTCTTCAGCAATTGATTTTGGAACTTGCTCATAATGAGACATTTCCATTGAATAGTTTCCACGACCTTGTGTATTAGAACGCAAAGCTGTTGCATAACCGAACATTTCAGATAACGGAACATTGGCACGAATGACTTGCGCATTACCACGTTGTTCAGTCCCTTGTAATTGACCACGACGCGATGTAACATCACCCATGACATTACCTAGATATTCATCAGGAACGATCACTTCAACTTTCATGATTGGCTCTAGTAAAACAGGTTGACACACTTTATAAGCTTCTTTTAATGCTAAAGATGCAGCAACTTTAAAGGCCATTTCAGATGAATCCACATCATGATATGATCCGTCAAATAAAGTAGCTTTAATGTCAACCACTGGGAATCCAGACAATTGACCATTTTTCAATGAGTCTTGTAAACCAGCATCGACAGAACCGATGTATTCGCGTGGGACAACCCCACCGACAACAGCGTCAACGAATTCATAACCTGCACCCGCTTCTTGCGGTTCAAATCTAATATGAACATCACCATATTGTCCACGACCACCAGATTGACGTGCAAATTTACCTTGGACTTCTGCACTTGCAGTAAATGTTTCACGATAAGCAACTTGAGGTGCACCGACATTCGCTTCAACATTGAATTCACGTTTCATTCGGTCAACGAGGACATCTAAATGTAACTCACCCATACCCGCAATAATCGTTTGTCCCGTTTCTTCATCCGTTGATGTTTGGAAAGTTGGATCTTCTTCTGCAAGCTTTTGCAAAGCAATTCCCATTTTATCTTGGTCTGCTTTTGATTTCGGCTCAACCGATAAACGAATAACTGGATCAGGAAATTCCATTGATTCCAAAATGATGGGTGAATCAACTGCACATAATGTATTTCCTGTTGTTGTGTCTTTCAAACCAACTGCAGCTGCAATGTCTCCAGCATAACAAACTGGAATTTCTTCACGACTATTGGCATGCATCTGTAAAATACGACCGACACGTTCACGTTTCCCTTTTGTTGAGTTGAAAACATAAGAGCCGGACTCTACTTTTCCAGAATACACGCGGAAGAAAGTTAATTTACCGACGAATGGATCTGTCATGACTTTAAAAGCGAGTGCTGAGAATGGTTCAGTGTCGCTCGGCTTACGCTCCGCTTCAGTACCATCTTCTAACTCACCTTTCATCGACTCAATATCAGTCGGTGCCGGTAAGTAGTCAATCACTGCATCTAGCATCAATTGAACACCTTTATTTTTAAAGGCAGAACCGCAAAGAACTGGGAAAAATTCAACATTTAACGTTGCACGGCGGATCGCCGCTTTTAACTCGTCGACTGTGATTTCTTCACCTTCTAAATATTTCATCATTAGATCTTCGTCTAAGTTAGAAATAGCTTCAACCAATTGATCACGATACATGGCTGCATCATCAGCATACTGTGCTTCGATTTCACCAATTTCAATATCCGTCCCTAAGTCATTGGTATACGTGTATTGCTTCATTTCAACTAAATCAATAATTGCACTGAAGTTATCTTCAGCACCAATTGGCATTTGAATCGGGTGTGCATTGGCACCTAATCGATCATGAATGGTTTTAATTGCATATTGAAAATCTGCACCAATTTTATCCATTTTATTAGAGAAAACGATACGTGGTACACCATAAGTCGTTGCTTGACGCCAAACTGTTTCAGTTTGCGGCTCAACACCTGATTGTGAATCAAGAACAGCAACTGCACCATCAAGCACGCGCAATGAACGCTCTACTTCAACCGTAAAGTCGACGTGACCTGGTGTATCAATAATGTTAACACGATGATTATCCCATACTGCCGTTGTTGCTGCTGATGTAATGGTTATCCCACGCTCTTGTTCTTGTTCCATCCAGTCCATTTGTGAAGCACCTTCATGCGTTTCTCCAAGCTTGTGGATTTTACCCGTGTAATACAGAATACGCTCAGTCGTTGTTGTTTTACCCGCATCAATGTGAGCCATGATTCCAATATTACGTGTTTTTTCCAGCGAAAACTCTCTTGCCATCTTTGTCACTCCCTTCTTGTTTTTCCAAATAAGCTTGAAACGTCGTTGTGTTCTAGTATGCGCTTCGCTTCTTTAGAAAAATACGATTTTCTTAAACTACCATCTGTAATGAGCAAATGCTTTGTTTGCTTCTGCCATTTTATGCGTATCTTCACGCTTTTTAACTGATGCACCAGAATTGCTCGCTGCATCAATGATTTCATTTGCTAGACGTTCTTGCATCGTTTTTTCATTTCTATTTCTCGAATACTGTACCAACCATCTTAACCCTAAAGTAACACGACGTTCCGGACGAACTTCAATCGGAACTTGATAGTTCGCTCCACCAACACGACGCGCTTTAACCTCAAGAATTGGCATAATGTTCTCAATTGCTTCATTGAAGACTTCCATTGGTTCACGACCCGTTTTCTCAGCAATCATGTTAAACGCATCATAAAGAATGGTTTGAGCAATTCCTTTTTTACCATCTATCATAATGCTGTTAATTAAACGAGAGACTAATTTCGAATTGTAAATTGGATCCGGTAAAACATCTCTTTTTGCAACATGACCTTTACGTGGCATAGTTTAACCTCCTTTTAAAAAATAATTCAGTTTAATTTAAAATTTTTAAGCATTTGTTCCCTCTTGGACAAGTCTAACCTTTAGGGCGCTTTGTTCCGTATTTAGAACGACCTTGCATACGGCCTTCAACACCACTTGCATCAAGTGTCCCACGAACAATATGATATCTAACTCCCGGTAAGTCTTTAACACGACCTCCACGAATTAAAACAACACTGTGTTCTTGTAATTTATGTCCAATCCCTGGAATATAAGCTGTAACCTCTAATCCATTTGATAAACGTACACGGGCATATTTACGAAGTGCCGAGTTCGGCTTTTTAGGCGTCATTGTCGCAACACGTGTACAAACCCCACGCTTTTGTGGTGACATGGTCACAGTTTGCTCTTTCTTTAAACTGTTGAAACCAACATTTAAGTGACGCGACTTAGATTTGGTCACTTTGCTCGTGCGTCCTTTACGTACTAATTGATTAATAGTAGGCATTTATGTTTTCCTCCTCTCTTTCGATGGGTTCTAGGTATTTTTATCGTACCACTGAACCAGGCGTGTCGTTTTTCAACAGACCAAAACGCCTGCTTCTTTTTCACAACCTTGGTTATTTTATTACAAAATGAGGTTTAAGTCAATAGCTGAGAAGTAAAAATTGCACTTTTTCTTAAGTTTTTCGTTTTCACCATTCATTTAAAGCACTTCCTAAAAACGAGCCATCCCTATTTTCCTTTGAAATAAACTTAAAAAAGACAAAATGATTAAGCAATATTGTACCATAAAGAAATGAAAAACTAAACGTTTTTTAGCATCAACTTACAAATAGTGATATCAAGAGGCTTTAATTTTCAAAACCTTTTCTGCATCAACCCTCTTGACCAGTGCCAAGCTTTGAAATTCCTTCATTTACGATTGGTTTTATCAATTCAAATTTTTCTTTGCTACTTAACCTCTTATTTTTCTTCATATTAAAACTCCCAATTCATAGTCTGGAAAAAGCTTTTTGTTTTTTCCTTTGTCTACTTCATTGGGAGTATACCACAGGCTATAGGCGGATTATTCTTCGTCTGATGCTTGTTACCGCTAATAACGGTCTGCGGAGTAAGTTGTTGTCTCACCAACAGCTTACTCTTTTTTATTATACGATCATTATATCATGATCATACGCGTTTGTAAATATTCAAATGCCGAACTTGTAAACTCCCAAGTTTGACAGTTTGAGAATAGAGAAAACTCCAAAAAAGCGATGATACCAATAACTTTGGTTATTTTTTTTGTCAAATTTTCCGTTCAGTATT
>WRKJ01000070.1 GCA_009778135.1 Defluviitaleaceae bacterium | reverse complement strand
TCGAACATGGTGTTGATCAAGCGTCTCAAATGGCTGCGGAATTTCAGCGATCACTGGCACATGGAAGTGTGACGCATCAGCTTGCCCTTGCGACGACGTCACCAGATGCAAGTTATCAAACCGATCTGATGAGAGAAATTCGAGATGCCATTCGTGAAGGTCAAACTATTGTGATGGATTCAGGCGAACTAGTGGGGGCAACGTATGCAGGTTATGATGCAGCTGCTGGGACAGCTATTTCATACAAATCAAGATGGGGCAGGTAAAAAGGCTTCATCGCACCCAATTAAAAAGAGAAAGGATGTGTCAAAAATGATAGATTTAACACATGGGTTGGACATCAATCACGCCCCCAAGCACTACATCACCTTCGGTCAGTTCGATTCCCGGAGGTTCGGATTAAACCTTCATGAACGGGTAGCCACTACCCCGAGTGAAAAGGAAATCACTACTAGTATACCATATAGGCAGGGGGTTGTCGATATGTCAAACATCATTGGGAATCGAATTTATGAACAAAGAGAAATTAGCTATGTCTTTTACCGCTTTGGCGTTAGGAAAAGTGTTGCCAGAGACTTCCAAACGACGATTGAAAATTTATTGATGGGCGAGTTTAACGAAGCGTTAAATGACAGTTATGAACCAGATTTCCATTATGTGGGCAAATGTGCGGAAGTGCTTGTTTCAGATGAGTACGAGCGCAACAGGTTGCGGATTGAGGTAAAGTTTGACTTATATCCATTTAAAATAGACCATCATGGAGAAAGCGCAGATTTGTTTGATCCCTTTAATTTTGATTTAGATGCCCTTCAAGATGGATTAACGTTTAGTCCCATCTTTAATGACAACACCGAAGCTGAACCGATACTTATTTATAATGCCAGTCAACGCTCTCATGTGCCCGTCATCACAACAAATGGGCTAGGCCTGACGATAGAGGCGAACGGTGTGAGGCATTGGCTTGAAACAGGTGTTGCGCGTCAATACGCAAACATTCGGTTAAAGCCTGGGATGAATACGTTTAAGCTTACCCGTGGTGGCGGTCATGATGGAATGGTTTTGATGTCATTTGACTGGAGAAAGGAGCGGATTTAAATGTATACAGTTGAAATAGATTTAAATGGGAATCCTGCAGATACAAGAATTCTCCATGATCCGTATGAAGGAAGCATTATGTTATCAAGGGGTCGGCTCACCCAAGCCTTAAACGCCGTGAGTGACTTTCAATTTGATCTTTTGCCTGATCATCCGTTGTTTCATGAACAGATCAGGCCGTATTCAACCCTGATTCGCATTAGGACTGCACAAAATGACGTGATCTTTCGGGGACGAATTGTTGATTATAGCCGTCAAATGTCAAGTACAGGGGAGTTGGTGAAAAGCTACATCGCAGAATGTGAATTGGCGTATTTGTTAGACAGTATCCAAGCGGCGACAGAGGTTAGGCATACCACGCTTGAAGGATACCTCAAGTATTTACTTCGTGTTCATAATCATCGTGTGGATGAGAAGAAAGCCATTAGACGCTACCGGATGAATGGAGGCGCCTATCGGTGGGTTGATGACGTTGACCCAGCATGTCCTTGCGGCGTGGAAACAGGGATGTATCCCATAACTTATGCCAGTACCTTTGAGAATATGCAAGCGCATGTTTTATCAGAACAGGGTGGCTATATTTGGCTAACGTATGACGAAGAAGATCAGCCGATTTTCAATTATGCGACAGTTCGGGGTCAAGTTCAAGAAATGTCCATCGAACTGGCAGTTAATTTGGAAAGCATCACGGCTGCGTATTTTCCAAGTCGTGAGATCACCCGATTAATCCCCCTTGGCAGAACGTTTGAGCGTTATGAACTGGCCATTAATAGGCTGCATCATATTGGATTTTTCGCTAGACATGCAGAATTTCCCGGTTCTCTTTCACCTGATTTTTGGGAAAGAGAGGTTCAGTACCACCGAGATGATGAACCTTTACCTGACAATCAACAGCCCATTTCCCCTTGGACAGGTCAATTGTTGTTAGGATTAGCGGGACTAAATTTGATCAATGGCTGTGGCTGTGTTGAGGCATGTCGTGAGGATGAGACAGACTGTTTAACAACGGTTTTGGCCCATGTGAAACAACTTAGGGATACAAGACGACCCGATGTGAATAGCCGAATGGCCTATAACAGGGCGGTGGATTTTCTAAGCAATTCAGGGTTGATCGGCAGTAGTGAATATTGGAAGGAACAACATAATTTTGAAATCCTCGAATTGCGCACCTTGATTCGCCTTGCGGCGTTGACGATGTCTAGTTTATCACCAAGACGAGGCGATGCTTTAGATTGGCTTGATGGCGGAGATGGAGGATGGGATGAGGGATTGGACATTCAAGATCCCATTGACGATGAGGATGACAAAGATGATGAGCTCATCGAGCCAGAACAACCCCTTGAATTAGGTCGGATGATCAGGGTTGAAAGCATTGAACCAACTTTGGCTGGAATAACGGTGTCAACAGATTTATCCCCGTGGATCGGGCAGCTGATGAGTCATATCGCCAGGCTTAATTTGCGAACAGTCTCAAATGCAGTTCTTAATCGTTACCGTCGAGACATTGATGAGTCAATCACAGACATGTCAGCCTATGAAGCAGCCTTGGATTCATTGGCTAATTCAGGGGTGCTTCACGCCCCCAACTACTGGAAACAATCCCGTTTTCGTCTCAACAATCCCGATGCCGACAATTTACGTTTACTGATTCGGATGACGGAGAAGCTGGTGGATAAAAATTATCCAACACGAATGAATCCAAGGGATGCGTTGACGCTGCTTCGCAGACACAGACTGGTAACTGTAGCGGAGCGAGATTTTTGGCGTGAACAGTTGGATAGAATAGATGGGTTAACGGCAGAAGTTGATGATTCAACAGAAGATGCCTTGCCTCAGCCTTTTAGTGAATGGGTGCCTGAATTGTTAAGCAGTCTGGCGCTGATTAACTTTGAATTGGCGTTATCCCCTGATGATTCAGAACATGATGAAGCGGGTGAAGATGATCCCCATGAGACAATCCGAGACTTTAGGGCATCCATTCAACCTGATGGAAGGCTGCCTGATATTAATGATGAAGGGGCTTACTATGAGGCCGTGGATTCATTGGCCAATGCAGGCGGCATCAGTTCGCCTGATTATTGGAAAGAGCCCGCACGCCGGCAAATACCCGCTTTAAGATGGTTGATCCGTTTGGCTGATTTGGTGGTTGATCCCGATGATCCTCAGGGGCATTTTCCAAGGTCGAGGTTATCCATTGAAGCGGTAAATCATGGCAGAAACTGGTTGGATGTGCCGGGGAATGGACTTGAGACGGTTGTTGAAGGGATCATGACTTGGGATGAAGTGAATGAGCCTCAGGCGTTGATGGACAAAGCCCAGGAATGGATCAGAAATCAACAAACCATTGCTAACAGTACCACCATCAGTGCCTTAGATTTATCCCAATTAGACCATGAGAACTATGAGGATTTTCAGGTTGGAGATTCTTACACGGTTCACAACCGTTTATTAGGTGCAGACATCAGTGAAGCTGTTTATCCCTTAATTGAAAAACAAGTAGATGTGGTCAATCCCATTCAAAGCCAGTTAACTTTTGGTGAAAGACAAGTTACCATGAGTGCATTGTCCAGCAGCTTGATCACTGATTAACGTGACTGTTAAGAGAAACAAAACAAAAGGAGAGAAAGAAAACATGTCAAACAATATCGAACAAATGATTGATAGATTAAGAAATGAAAGTCCTTTACTTGGACGTGATGCAAGGGGTTATATCGCCAATTCGCTAGAAGCATTGGCATCAGCAGCCCCATTTAAAGAGGGTGGGGTAAGGGCTGAAAATATTGCGGCTGGTGCCATTAGAACCGAACATTTACAAAACGGGAGTGTTACGACTGAAAAAGTGGCAGCTGGTGCGATTACCGAAATCCAATTGGCCGATGATGCAGTGCGGACCCGTCACATCCACAATTTAGATGTAACGGCTTCAAAACTGGCCGATGGTGCGGTGACATCCCGCAGTCTGGCGGATGATATGGTGAGAACGAGACATCTTCGTGATTTAGACGTGACCACAGAAAAACTCGCATATCGTGGGGTAACAGAACCAAAGATCGCAGATGATGCCGTTGGCACAAGGCACCTTCAAAATGAAAGTATCACAGCTTCAAAGTTAGCAGATGGTACCATTCGAACCCGCCACCTTCAAGACTTAGCGGTCACGACAGGTAAGCTGGCCAATGAAGCCGTTACTGATGCCAAAATAGCCGATGGCGCAGTACGAACGCGGCATCTTCAAAATGGTCATGTGACCACTTGGAAACTGGCCGATGGGGCTGTCACGGAGCCTAAGCTTTCTGATCATGCCGTGAGTACGAGAACCCTGATCGATGGTCATGTGACTGGGTCCAAACTAGCCAATAATGCGGTGAGTACCCGAACCATTATGGATGAAAATATCACTACTGAGAAATTGGCTGATGGGTCAGTGACAGAAGTCAAGTTGGCAGACGATTCAGTGAGTACGAGAACGATACGAGATGAAAATATCACCACGGATAAGCTGGCAGACTTGTCAGTGACACAAACTAAATTAGCCGACGATTCAGTGAGTACGCGGACGATTATGGATGAAAACATCACCACTGAGAAACTGGCTGATGGGTTGGTGACAGAAGTCAAGCTCGCAGATGATTCAGTGAGCACCCGAACGCTTGTTAATCAACATGTGACCGAGGAAAAGTTAGCCGACGAAGCGGTGAGCACGAGAAGCATCAGGGATGACAATGTGACGGAGTCGAAATTAGCCGATGATGCGGTGAGTACCCGAACGATACGCGACCGTCATGTCACCACTGAGAAAATTAATCATCGCGGGGTGACGGGAAATGAGCTGTTTACCTCATCTGTGGCCCATCGGATTTTAGCGGTAGAAGAAGCCTTCAGCAGTCCTGTTTTTGTCCAAGTGAGTGAGCAGATGATGGGTGATGATGCGATCACCACTCGTGCCATTGCTGAAGGTCAGATTACCACGGATAAGCTTGCCGATGGAGCGGTAACAGAATCCAAAATCGCAGACAATGCCGTGGTCACTCGAAGTCTTAAAAATCGCAGTATCAGAGAAGCCAAGCTTGCAGATGATGCAGTAAGCACGAGAACCCTTCGCAATGAAAATGTCACCGAAGAAAAGCTGGCGAACAATGCAGTAAGGACAAGAAGCATTGAAAATCTAAATGTGACCACCGATAAATTGGCAATGGGTGCCGTCATTGAACCAAAACTAGCCGATGAAGCAGTGAGTACAAGGACGATTGTAGATGGTCATGTGACCGAAGCGAAGCTGGCTGATGATGCGGTGAGCACTCGAACGCTTGGCAACCTAAGTGTGACCACGGATAAGCTGGCCGTTAGTGCCGTAACCGAAACGAAGCTCGCAGATGATGCGGTGAGAACGAGACATCTTCTTAATGAGAATGTGACGACCCCTAAACTGAAAGACGATGCGGTGACCGAAACTAAAATCGGATCAGAAGAAGTGAGTACGAGAAACTTACGGAATCTAAATGTGACCACGGATAAAATCGCCGTAAGATCGGTGACGGAACCTAAAATCGCAGAACAAGCCATTCGAACTTGGCATATTCAAGATGAACAGATAACCACTGAGAAACTAGCAGACGGTGCGGTCACCACGGAAAAACTGGCGCATAGAGCAGTGACAGGTCATGAGTTATTCACCTCACCCGTTTCCAACAGCGTCTTGCGTGTAGGCGAAGCAGGAAGCGATCCTGAATTTGGCAAAATCAGCTTTGGAACTGACCTGACAGGGATCACGCCTGTTGAACATGGGGGAACAGGTGCTGACAATCCGGCAATTGCCCGTCACAACCTTCAAGCGTTGTCTAACATCTCTTCGATCACAGGAGGTGAAAAGCGTCAAATCATCTTAACAGGGTTTTCATTTACCATTAATGAATCATCAGGAAGCGTGGGCATTGCGGTTCAGGATATCCCAGGCCATCGAGCAGGCAGCATGTATACCGATGGCTACTTTGTGAGTCAACGAGCCTATGCAGCCATTACCCGTTTAGACTGGGGTGGTACTGACCTGCATGCCCAAACCCGAACTTTGGCAGGGGAATGGAGCGGCTCTGGAACGCCAACGCATATCATCCTCATGCAGCATTTACCCCCTGTTATCGAGGAAAACGACTAGAAAGCAGGTGATGCATCATGGATAGAAGAAATCAAGCCTTAGGGAGGGGTCCAGATGAGCGTCAATTAAATGCCATCACTCGGATTGTGATTCACCACAGCGGTAATCCCACCAACGGGAATCATTTGAACACAGCCCTTTTTGAAAATGGGTGGCGTAACAACCCCGCAATGGGGGCACCTCATGCAAGAGGGGGCTACCATGAAGTCGTGTTATTCAATGGGAATGTGGAAATCAACATGCAAGATCGGCGCATGGTATGGGGAGCACGCGATCAAAATGGTCATACTTGGCATATTTGCGTCACTGGTCAACACGTGGGTCATACGAGCAACATCACGCAGCATCAGCTGGATGTACTCGCCCAAAGGATTGCTGAAGCAATGCGCAGATTCGGTTGGACAGCCAACCAGGTAGACCGAATCGTGAGACACTGTGATTTGCCTGGGCAGGCCACGTCGTGTAATAACATCAATATCAACAATATCCGTGCTGCAGTGCGAGACATCTTAAACGACAATAGACCGTCCGCGCCAGCTCAAACGCCGCAACCGACACAGCCAGCAAACAACAACGCCGATACATTCGTGGTCGCAACACAAACAGGTGGTTTTATGACAGCCGCAGATGCCAGGGCAAATCGGAACCAGCGCACAACGGTGCAGCCAGGGACCTACCATGTCTTTAATCGGGCCACTGGTATGATCAATGTGACCCGAACACCAGGGACTCCAGGGAGTTGGATTAACCCGGCAGGACAAAATGCCCCATCACCTCAAACACCAGCCATTCGAGTAGGAACTCGTGTCCGTGTGAACCTTAACGCACGGACATGGGCGACTGGGGAAACCATCCCTAGGTTTGTTCAAGGACAAACTTATACCGTCAAACAAATTAGGCACAATGGCAACGAATTATTACTTTCTCAAGTGATCTCTTGGGTTCGCAGGCAAGATGTGACCGTGTTTTAAGTTAAAGGACAGATCAACGCATGGATAGAAAATGAAAAAATAGTGAAAAAGTCCAATTGAATGCCCCCTTTTTGAAAAAATCATGTGGTAAACTGATCCCAGAAGGCAAGCAGATGCTTCGCTTCCTCGACTGCTCATGTCGTTAAACTGGGTATCTCGAGATAAAGTGTTACTAGGACGCTAGTAGCCGTGTGGGTTCGATGTTTTACCAAGTATGACAACACAAAAATAAAAAAGTAAGCAACATGGAGGGATTCAAGATGAAAGAAAATAAAGAATTAGAAGTATTAACAGCACATTTCTCAAAAAAGTTAGAAGCTGAAGAGAAAGGGATTCAAGTGTACGAAACGTTGTTACAATCTTACGGACTTGCTGGGTATGAAATTGAAACGAATACTTATGAAGGTGAAACTGTAACAGAATGTAAATTAGGAATAGGAAAAGCAGTATTGGAAGCTGACGATTATCCAGATTATTATGGCGGCGCCTTTATCAATGATGAAGGGAAGCTCGTGATTTATGTTGTCGGAGATCTTGTAGAAGCGCAAGCTAAGGTTGCAAAAGTGATTGAAAATGACGAGGCTTATGTGTTGAAACAAGCTTTGTATTCATACAAAGAATTGCTTGAGCTTAAAGAAACATTTGATTTCCTTGAAAAAACGGATGAACAAGTTGAAGTTTTTGCTAATGTGACGGCTTATGGACCTTTAGAGAAGGATAACTTACTGATGGTCGAAATGAATGTTCTTGATCAAGCAAAAATTAGCCAATTTAAAGCATTTGTGTCTGATTCCGACATGATCGTCTTTAGACAAGGAGAATTTATAGAAAATCAAGCAACCGTTCACCCAGGTCAAGGCGTTTTCAACCCTCAAAATGGTCGATCAACCCTTACGACACGTGCTAGACAAAATTCTGGAAACGGACCAGTTGGTTTTATTATGAGTGGTCATGGTGTGAATCAGGTTGGGCATACCATTCGAAACGGTAGTGCAGCCAATGCGACTGTTTTAGGTCAAGTGACACTGAGACAGTGGTCTGGAAATATTGATGCCGCTTTTTGTCAACGCACCAATAACGCGGTTAGCCTTTCAGATCAAATTTTCCAAAATGGGTTAGCCTTAGGTCCGTCTATCACGACTGCACCCGTTGGAACAAGTGTTTTCATTGCTGGGAGTAGTTCAGGTGTTCAAACGGGGACTGTTGCTGCGACGAACTTAACTGTTTCAGTAAGTGGTGTTGTCATGAATGGTCTTTCAAGAGCCAGCTATTCCAGTCAAGGAGGCGACAGTGGTGGTCCGATTTACCGCACCATTAGTGGTGTTCGTCCAATTGCAGGAAATCACATTGCGTCAAATGGTCATTTTGGACTGATTAGTCCCATTTTAAATCAATTTAATTTAAGATTAACAGAGTAAGTAATTACTAAAGCCAGTTAAGGAAACAGATAGACAACATTGTAGATTATATGATTTCTGAATTTGCCAATGTGGATATTGCCATTGATTTCCTTTTAGAGATTGATGATACCCTTGAAATGCTTGCGAAGTATCCATCTTTTGCTTGCTAACATTTAAAAGACCTCCTCAGAGCTATTTTAGCTCCTTTGGTGGTCTTTTTACATACTGTCTGTTTTTTCTCGCTTACGTTACTCTGGCTATTAAAATTTTTCTCTTGTTAAGAAAATACAGGCGATTAAGTTACTTACAAATTTTGCGCTAAAAGAACATTTTCCCGTAAAAAATTGTAGGCAAACGTTGATTCAGCCAGGGGTATGTAGTATAATTTATTTTCCAGATGGTGGAATTTTTACGCTCATAATGCTATACTTTAGTAAATAAAATAAACTTAAAGGATAAGGTAGCGATGGAAATTGACCATAGGACTTCTTATGCGAGATGAACATTTACTCACCGATGCCGACAAGAAAAAAGTATCCAAACACTTCCGCTCCAAAATTGAACTCGCCCGCGACACCGACTTAAACGAAAACATCACCGCCAGCTTCCACCAAATCATGCGCGACGTCATGCACTACCACTGGAATGGTCATGTGAAAACGTACTTGAATTAAGGCCGATTTCAAACATGAAAAGGGGAGTCAAAAGCAAAGGAGCGCAGTGATATGACAACGAAAAATCAAATGATTATCTTTAAAACAGCAGATGAGTAAATCGCAGTCGACGTTCAATTTGACGAAGGTGAATTAGAATACTCGGCAACTGATGCAAATTTTGCAACAGTTCAATTTGAAGGAAGTTGAAAAAGATGATTAACCATTAAACATTTGGAACAACTGGTAAAAAATTGAACATACTAAAAACAAACTGGGAGTTGAAAAAATGGGATATTATGTGAATCCTGGGAGCAGAAAATTTAAAATGGGTTTAAATTCTGAAATTTATGTGGACAAAAGTCATTTATTAGCAGAAACGAACGCTTTGTTTGATACAGAAAGAAGATTTGTTTGTCTTAGTCGCCCGAGGCGCTTTGGAAAGACAATGGCTGCCAACATGATGGCTGCTTATTATGGCAGTGGTGAGGATGCCGGTAAACTGTTTGAAAATTTGAACATTTCAACCCATGAATCTTATGAACAACACTTAAATCAATACACGGTGATCATGATTAACATGCAAGTCTTTCTAAGTGAAGAAAAGGCGAAAGCAAGCCGTGCCGATAAAGCCTTATCCGTTTCGGACATGCTAATGAGACTTGAGCAGGTCGTCACAGAAGAATTATTAGAAATTTGTCCTGAAGATAAATTTAAAGATACAGAAAATTTTGTCCGCGTGATGTACGATGCTTATCAGGCGACGAAGAAACCCTTTGTTATTTTAATTGATGAATGGGACTGCTTATTTCGAGAATATAAAGATGATAAAGCGTCACAAACAACGTACCTAGATTTTTTAAGACTGTGGCTAAAAGACCAGGCATACATCGGCCTTGCTTATATGACAGGGATTTTGCCGATAAAAAAATATGGCAGCCATTCAGCCCTTAACATGTTTGATGAATATTCCATGACAAGGCCCCGGCGCTTTTTAGACTATTTTGGATTTACAGCACAAGAAGTCGCCACACTATGCAACGCGTATGACGCCAGTATATCAGAAATAGAAACATGGTATAACGGCTATTTTGTCGATTTAGACAAACCAATTTACAACCCGACATCCGTTGTTCAAAGCTTACTGGCCAATCAAATTGACAACTATTGGAACAAGACAGAAACATACGAAGCCCTAAAAGATTACATTGCGCTTGATTTTGACGGGTTAAAAAATAAGCTGCTACAGATGATTTCAGGATACGCTGTGGCCGTCAATGCCAATAAATTTACCAATGACATGACGACATTTAACTCTGCAGACGACGTTTTAACATTACTTGTTCATCTCGGCTATCTCAGTTATAATTTTGAAAAAAAAGAAGTACGAATTCCAAACGAAGAAGTTAAAACAGAATTCATTAATTCCATTGAAGACATGAAAGACTGGGCTTCGGTTGTCACTGTCATCCATCAATCACGTGATCTATTACAAGCCATCTGGCATAAGGAAGCAGAAATTGTTGCCAAAGGCATTGAAGCCATACATGAACAAAATACATCTATTTTACAATACCATGACGAAAATTCACTGGCGTGTGTCATCAGCTTAGCGCTGTACGGTGCCAATACCTACTATACCATCATAAGAGAATTACCAACGGGGAAAGGATACGCCGACTTAGTCTTCATTCCAAGAAAAAAACATCTAGACAAACCAGCCATCGTTGTTGAATTAAAATGGAACAAAGATGCAAAAGGTGCACTCGCACAAATCAAAGAGAGAAATTACGCATCTGCCTTAACCGATTATGAAGGCAATCTCCTACTTGTTGGCATTAACTACGATAAGGACAAGAAAACACATACCTGCGAGATTGAGCAGATGTCGCTGTAGGTGGATTAAATTCCATATTGGCAAGATCAAACGATGAGCCTTTCCGTTTTTGCTACGACCGTCGCAACAGATCCCCACTTTTTTGACAAAGGCTTGCCTGCAACTATTTTAACCGATAGCGTCCATTATTTTCTTAAAGTAGCGAAATCATCCAGCGCCATCGAAAAAAACAAAACCTTACTCGCAGCTGGCTTAACACGCGAAGAAACACAGAATTACTGCATCACGTCCCGCCTGTTTGCGAGGCTTAAAAATAACGACTGTCATCAAGGCATTTCCGATTTTTCAAGTCGATATGCAACAGGCGTTTCACATGAAATTGCGCCATCATTCTTGTTTTCTTTATTATTTTTTTAAAGCTTTCAAACCGTTGTATTATTGTGCGAAATGAGGTAAAATAAGAGAAGCTATCAAGCAAATCGTTTGGCCCCAAGTAAAGGTTAAGTCCAACATTTTTTATGTGAGGTTAAAGTTATGGCATATGTTGCGTTGTACCGGACTTATCGTCCAAAAGATTTTGATTCAGTTGTTGGACAAAAGCATATTGTTCAAACCGTGAAAAACCAAATAAAAAATGATCTTTTGGCACATGCGTATTTGTTTACAGGTCCCCGTGGAACGGGTAAGACATCCATTGCGCGTCTTGTCGCCAAAGCCGTTAATTGTAAAAACATTAAAAATGGCAACCCTTGTAAGGTGTGTGAGTCGTGCCTTGCGATTACAAATGGCAGTCATCCTGATGTGTTCGAGCTCGACGGTGCATCGAATAATGGCGTAGATGAAATTCGAGATATTCGAGATAAAATCAACTACGCTCCGACATTGTCTGCGCATAAGGTTTACATCATTGACGAGGTTCATATGCTGTCAACAGGTGCGTTTAATGCCCTCTTGAAGACATTAGAAGAACCGCCTGCTCACGTGATTTTTATGTTAGCCACCACTGAAATTCATAAAGTGCCTGATACGATTCTTTCTCGTACCCAACGCTTTGATCTCAAGCAGATTCCATCTCAAGAGATGGCAGACCATTTTAAACGCATTCTTTGTGAGCTTGATGTGCCATTTGAACCGGGTGTACCAGAATTGGTGGCGACTTTGGCTGCGGGTGGATTAAGAGATGGCCTTTCGATGCTGGATCAGGCGATTGCTTACAAAACAGATGTGATGAAACTTGCAGATATTCATGAGTTAAATGGGAGTGTGGATACAGATGTTTTGGTGGAAATGATGGCCTATCTACTCGTCGGTGATTTTGCAAATGTCGTCGCATCAACACGAACGTTACTGGCGAAAGGGAAGTTGCCATCGCGGGTGATAGCGGGTCTTTTAGGCGTGCTTCGTGATGTTTTGAAGAAGCAGAAACTGGGCGGTGTTGATGAAACAGGTTTGGCTGAAAAAATGACGGCTGAACAAGTTTTAACCTTTATTAAAAAGTTAAATCAGTTGGGAAATGAATTAAAACTCGCAACAGATAATGAGCTCATGTTAGAAATTGGCTTAATTGAACTCGGATTCATGACGGAAGATGCTGTTGACTATCGCCATGAAATTAAAGCTTTAACGGCACAAGTTCGCAAATTGGAAGATGAAGTCAACCAGCTGCGTCAGCAAGGGATGCAACCCTCAGTCATGGTGCCAGCTTCAAAAGTGAAAGCACCTCGCAGTGATGCGCTTTCTCGGTCGCAACGGTTGGAACCCGCATTTCCTGTTTTTGTGCAAGGAGAACTTGTAAGTGGACATGTCAATGAAGCAACAGATGTTGAACTTGACCTGCCAGTCCTGGATTCTGATGATCAAATCGTTGATTCGAAGGGACGCCGCATTGAAAATGTGCTAGATCATGCGACGAAACAGGATAAATCAACCTTGCAAAATAAAGTGATGGCTGCGAATGCTTTTGCGAAGTTGGAAATGAAAGAAGTCATCATGTTGTTAAAAGATGCTGACATTGCTGCTGCAACAACTGATGCGTGTCTTTTAGTCTATGATTATGAAACCACAGTGCATCGGTTATTGACCGTTGACAACCAACTAAAAGCACGCCAAGTGTTAACGGAGATGATGGGGCGATCTTACGATTTTTTAGCATTGCCGAAGACGTTTTGGCTTGCACAACGTGAACATTATGTGATGCAAAAAAAGCAAGGTCAAATACCGTTGCTTGAACAATATCCACAACAGGTTGACGTGAAGACGAACGCGGTTGATCATTCAACTTTGGCGGCGCCTTTTTATCAAGAAGTCGTGGATTTGTTTGGTGAGCTTGTCGAAGTGAATGAATAGGAGCGGTACGTATGGAAAAAATCAGCTTAGATGAGGTACGAACAGGAGATTTTATCGTTGTTGCAAGTCATCAGGCTTCACTGTTTAGTACTGCCATTGCAGACAGTGGCGTTTCACGAGCGGTCACTTATGATCATATTGGTCTTGTTGAACGAAAAGGTGAGCTGATTTTCATTTGGCATGCGCATGTAGAGCAAGGTGTTTGTTGCGAAAAATGGGCTGATTTTATCAAACGGGAAGCACGCCAAGCAAAAAGGATCTACCATGTTTACCGGTTGAGCGTATCCGTTGATGTTGATCGTGCGTTATTATGGATACGAGAAAAAGCAGGTTTACCCTATAACCATTCATTTATTCAATCGGATGATGCTTACTACTGTTCTGACCTTATCGGACGGGCTTTTTCAGATGCGGTTTTTTCACCGATCAACATGAACTTTGTTGGCGCGTACTGGGAGACTCATTATAAAAGGTTGGGCATAGAAATCCCGATGGGACAAGTGGGCTATCACCCCACTAACATGGTTTGCCAAGACAACATGACGTTGATCGGTGCGTTATAAAATGAGGTAAGCATTGACTTAGGTCGACTAAATAAGTTATAATTAAATGTGTAAGGCGCTCGTTTGAAGACGACTTTTAAAGTAAAGGATAAGGTGATAAACCATGAATATGGCAATGATTAAAAAAATGCAAAATGAGATGATGAAAGCTCAAGCGGAAATTGAAGCTTCAACCTTTGTAGGAAAGGCAGCAAATGGTGATATTTCTGTTGAGATCAATGGTAAAAAAGAAGTCACAAAGGTGACCATCGCACCAGCTTTGGTTGACCCTGAAGATGTCACGTTCTTAGAAGATTTGGTGATGATTGCTGTTAATGATGCTAATAAACAAGCCGATGACAAGACGGAAGCGACCATGGGTAAATTTACAGGTGGCATGAAGATTCCTGGGTTGTTTTAATTTGAGTGGGAAGTAGCGACGGAACGAGATGTCAATCATCACGTTCTTTTTTAGCATTTTTATTTTTAAGGAGAAAAACGATGCAATACCCAAAACCAATTACTAAATTAATCGAGTCATTTTCTAAATTGCCTGGCGTTGGTCATAAGACAGCGGAGCGTTTGGCTTTTTATGTGATTTCCGATATGAATGATGATGAGGCTACAAAGTTTGCACGTGCGTTGATTGATGCGAAGCGGGCGTTGTTTGAATGTGAAACGTGTGCATTTGTTACGGATAGTAATCCTTGTTCAATTTGTGCAGATGGTGGGCGTGATGTCACGATGATTGCAGTTGTGGAAAGTTCAAAAGATGTCTTGTCTTTAGAGAAAATGAGAAGTTTTCATGGTCGTTACCATGTGCTTGGAGGTGTCTTGTCACCACTTGATGGGATTGGTCCAGAAGATATTGGCATTGCGCCTTTGATCGAGCGACTTAAAAACGAAGAAGTGACGGAAGTTATTTTAGCGCTTGGTGCAACTTTAGAAGGAGATGCAACCAGTCAATATTTAGCACGACTGCTCAAAGGAACAGGTGTTCGGATTACAAGAATCGCTCGTGGTCTTGAAATGGGGCGCTCTATTGATTATGCGGATGAAGTCACACTCATTCGTGCTTTAGAAGGCAGGGTTGAACTGTAGCAAGATAAGGAGAGAGTTGGATGTCAAGTTTAAAAGAAAAAGCATTGGCCATGCATCAAGAAAATCAAGGGAAGTTAGGGGTCTATTCCAAAGTCGCAGTGAAAAATGCTGCTGATTTAAGTTTAGCTTATTCACCGGGGGTTGCTGAACCTTGTCTTGAGATTCATGCATCGCCAGAAAAGGTCTATGATTATACAGCAAAAGGCAATACAGTCGCAGTGGTTTCCAATGGAACAGCTGTCCTTGGACTCGGTCGCATTGGTGCTTTGGCTTCCATTCCTGTGATGGAAGGAAAAGCAGTGCTGTTAAAAGAGTTTGCAGGTGTTGATGCTTTTCCGATTTGTTTGGACACAACTGATGCAGAAAAAATAGTTGACATGGTGGCAACAATGGCAGCTACTTTTGGAGGTGTCAACTTAGAAGACATTGCAGCGCCTGACTGTTTTGTCATTGAAGAAGCATTGAAAAAGCGATGTGACATTCCTATCTTTCATGATGATCAACATGGCACAGCCATTGTAACAGCGGCGGGTTTGATCAATGCGTTAAAGCTGGCAAATAAGCAGATTGAAGATACGACTGTTGTGATTAATGGTGCAGGTGCAGCGGGAATTGCAGTTGGGAAGCTGCTGCTTAAAATGGGCATTAAAGATCTGTTGCTTTGTGACCGGACAGGGATCATTTACGAGGGTCGAACAGAAGGTATGGATCCTTATAAAGAAGAGATGGCACGTTTGACCAATCGGGAAAAAAGGCAAGGCACCTTAACAGATGCGCTCGTTGGGACTGATGTCTTCATCGGACTTTCTGTTGCCAACTGTGTCAGTGCAGAAATGGTGCAGACGATGAATAAAGATGCCATCATGTTTCCCATGGCAAATCCGACGCCAGAAATCATGCCTGATGTGGCAAAAGAAGCTGGTGCCGTAACGGTCGGGACGGGGCGTTCTGACTTTCCTAATCAGATTAATAATGTGTTAGCATTTCCTGGTATTTTCAGAGGTGCTTTAGATGCGCGGGCAACTGAGATTAATGAAGAAATGAAGATTGCAGCGGTTTATGCCATTGCTAATTTAATTAAGCAGGAGGAAATTCATGCAGACTATGTGATTCCTGATCCATTTGATCAGCGGGTCGTTCCAGCTGTCGCTAAGGCAGTCTTTGATGCGGCGGTTGAAACAGGGGTTGCGAGAAAAGTCTCATGTGGTAGCACACTTGAAAAAAAGATAATGAGGTGAGGGGCATGCTAAAGATCCCATACGACACCTCATGATCTCCACTTCCAATTTTGCATCAGTGATCACGCCTTAATGGTGTTGATGATTGGTGCTTTTTCTCGCTTACGATAAAAGCAAAAAATGCACGACTTATACGCAGTGATGATCTGCCTATGAGCACGTGCATTTTTTAAGTAGGTTTATGATCCTGTTCGTGGGTTGGTACTTGTCCAAGTCGTTGTGCCGACTATTTGATACAGGTTAAAAGGTGTGGCTGGTCCGTGAAGGAGGAAGTAGTGATTGAACTGGAGCATGTTTAGTCGTCCAGCTAGGAAGTGTTGATTCACATTGGCACTGATGGTGGTGTAGTTAATGACAGGCTCGGTTGGAACCGTTGGCTCTGTCGGAGCAGGCGTGTAGGGTTCAGTTGGTGAAGTCGTTGGTGGTTCGGTTGGTGTCGTTGTGATCGGGTCTGTTGGATGTGGTGGATAAGTAGGTATGCCCATGTGGCTTTGGAAAAATCTCCAGCTTGCGAGAGATGCATTGAGACCACGGCTATCAGTATGTGCGATAGAACCGTTGCCACCAGGCCAAGCATGCCCTAATCCAGTAATGACGTAATGTTGGATGATGTTCTCACCCGTGCCGTTTGTGAAGGTTCTTAATGTGTAGGCAAGTCCATTGGTTGTGCCGTTTGTGGTCGTAGGCGTTGTCTGAATGGTTGGATCAATAAAGCGATTGTAGGCAAGCATTTGCGTCACGATGTGCTCACTCGCAGCTGGACGAACGGTATGATCTGCTGCACCATGAATAACCAAAGCGGGGATAACACGGCGTGCATGTGCAGGTACTTGATCAAAGGCATTTCGAGCTGCGGTAGCTGGATTAATCGCAGGTGTTCCTGGGCTCATCGCTTGGAAAGCATTGAGCATGCTTGTCCCAGCTTGATAAGCAAGTCCGGCAGCTGGTGCAATGGCTGTAAAGACATCTGGGTATAAAACACCTAAAGTGACAGTCATACCACCGCCAGCTGATAAGCCTGAAACGAAGACAGCATCTTCATTGATCGTGAAGTTTGACTGAACTTGGCGAACCATATCAACGATGATTTGTGGCTCTCCTGAACCTCGACGTTGGTGATCAGGCTCAAACCAATTCCAACAGCGACTCATGTTGGCTGATGTGGATTGTTCTGGGTAAAGAACGATGAAGTTTTCTTGCTCTGCCAGTTGATTCATTTGCGTGCCATCACGGAATTGGACCGCTGTTTGCGCACAACCATGTAGCATGACGACTAAGGGTAAAGGATCTCCTGGTGTATAGCCTGATGGTACAAACAGCCGATAAGCGCGCCCGCCACCCCAATTGACAACTGTTTCAGTTCCTGAAGCATTGACGCTCACGCTGAAATTTAACAAGAGAAGAAGCGTCGTTATTCCAAAAGCGATTAATTTGTATGTGACGTTGAATCGTTTCATGTTTTAGTCTCCTTTTTTTCTAATTGATGAGCTGAAGCTTGTGAGGTTTTGAAGATGTAAAAGGCAAATTTTTTGTTAACAACGCTCCTTTCTTTAGAAAATTGATCGTCTAAATCTGATGCTAAAAAGGCTTTTATTTCTCGGTGTTTTTGCCCTTGGGTTGAGCGCGTGTGACGATGCTTTTGCCCTCGCACTTGAGCCCCTTCAAAGCATTAAAACTTTAGGTGAAAACACTTAGACGATCTAATATGACCCCCTTTCCTTTTTGAAAACGCCTTTCAAAATTAAACTTTTATTTTTGAAAGTGCATTCAAAAGGTTACCTGTTAAGTATATCTGATTTGATATCGTGTTGTCAATAGGGAAATGGGGTCAATTTAAATTTTAAAAAGAGAAGTAGACCTGTTGATCATGATTCAAACAGCATTAAAAAAGCAAAAATCAACAAAAAAAGTGAAGCATTTACAAATAATTTCAAAAAACGATTGACAAATGATAAGAAAACGGTTAAAATAAAAAGTAAGTAACAACTTACATGCATAGGAGGATTGACAAATGAAGATAAATGTAGGCGTTGCAGGACTTGGCATCTATGTGCCAAAAGGTCGAATGCGTGCAGCAGAAATTTCAGCAGCAACAAAAGGTGCGTGGTCTGAAGATGCCATTATTAATAAACTGGGGATTGTAGAGAAGCCCATTCCAGGTGCGGATGATGGCACGCAAGAAATGGGTGTTCGTGCAGCCCGTGCAGCCCTTGTAGATGCAAAGATGGATGCCAGTGAGATCGATGTGATTTTATGCATGGGAGAAGAATGGAAAGAATATCCCCTTACGACATCTGCGCTTTATATTCAACATCAGATTGGTGCGGTGAATGCTTGGGGAATTGACGTTCAAAATCGTTGTTGCACGACGGTATCTGCCATAAAAATGGCAAAAGATATGATTGTGGCAGATGATGAAGTGAACGTTGTCATGGTTGTGGGTGGTTACCGAAATGGCGACTTTGTCGACTTTACAGATTCAAACGTCTCGATGATGTTTAATTTGTCTGCAGGTGGCGGTGCGATCATTTTGAAAGAAAACCTGGGTCGAAATGTTGTACTGGGCACTCATATTAAAGCTGATGGTGCTTTTGCTCATGATGCCGGTGTTGAAATCGGTGGAATTAACAACCCTTTTACGCTTGAGAATATGGCCACAGGCTATCAATCACTCCGGTTGATGAACGCGCAACATATGAAAACAGGACTCAATGCTGTCTCCATGCCGAATTGGTATGAATGCATCGACAAAGCGTTAGAAAAATCAAACATGACACGTGATGACATTGATTACCTCGCCATCTTGCATTTTAAAAAGTCCATGCATGATGTGATGTTAAAAGAATTGGGGTTAACTGAAGATCAATCCATTTATTTATCTGATTATGGTCACATGGGACAAGTGGATCAACTGCTCTCTTTAAAATTAGCGCTTGAAACAGGAAAAGTCAAAGAAGGTTCTCGTGTTTTACTTGTGGCAGCAGGGATTGGTTACGTCTGGTCTGCAAGCGTGATCAAATGGGGATCTGCGGGATGAAATAAGCATTTGGATAAGGAGGATTATTCATGTCAACATTTTTTCAGCTGATTTTCAGTGGTTTAGAAACAGGCAGTATTTTTGCACTTGCCACATTAGGGATTATTATTATCTTTCGAACGTCTCGGGCAACCAATTTTGCTCAAGGTGTCATGGGGATGTTTAACGCCTTTGTGGCAACAACGCTACTCATCACTTACAGTTTACCAGCATGGCTGGCAGCGGTGATCGGCATGTTATCTGCTTTTGTCACAGGCATTGTGATTGATTTATTGATCATTAGACGCGCTAAAAAAGCAAACATTGTATCGAAGCAAATCATTACTTTTGGCATCATCCTCGTTCTCTTAGGGGTTGCACCGATGATGTTTGGCTCAGTACCACTTAGTTTTCCAAGATTTATTGATACAGGTGCGATTGATCTGATGGGTGCATCGTTGACGTACAATGGACTTTTGAATATTTTAATGGGTCTTGGTATGATGGGTATTTTATTTTATTTTCTACAGTATACCAAATGGGGACTTGCAGTCAGGGTAACAGCGTCTAATGAGCAAACTGCTAGACTTATGGGGGTTCCTACATCGCTTGTGACCATGGGTGCTTGGGCGATTGCAGCAGCCCTTGGAACTTTGTCAGCTTTGATGTTAGCACCAGCGATTAATGTCAATGTAGCCATGATGGAAAATGTGCAAGTCAATGCGTTAATTGCAGGTGTGTTAGGTGGTTTTCAGACCTTTCATGGTCCTGTGATTGCAGCGTATCTCATTGCGCTTGCTCGGAACTTGATTTTATTTTATGTATCTGATTCATGGGGAGAACCCTTGCTCTTAATGCTTATTTTGTTGTTTATTGTCATGAGACCAAATGGCTTAATTGGCAAGAAAATTGTAAAAAAGGTTTAGGTGAGATGAATGAATTTTTTGAAGTCTAGGTATTTAACCTATCTTTTGATCGGCGTCGTGCTGGCATCGCTGCCTTTTTTGAATCAAATGGGCGTCATTAGAAGTGCGACAGTGACCACTTTTGGTTTCATTGTTTTTTATGCCATCGCTGCCTTGGGTCTTAACGTGTTGCTTGGCTACTCAGGGTTGATTTCTCTTGGAACAGCCGGATTTATGGGACTCGCTGCTTATTTGACCACTCACTTTACAGGTGAATGGCACCTTCACTTCTTTGCTTCTTTACTGCTTTCTGTTTTAATTCCAACAGTGATTGGAATTGTTGTTGGCTTGGTATCGCTTCGGCTTGAAGGGATGTATTTAGCCATCGCAACTTTAGCAGTGGCTGAGGTTTCAAGACAAATCTTTATTGAGATTTGGTCATGGTCAAGCTTACGTCCACCAGCAGTTTTACTTTTACAGGGGTTGGCGCTTGATCGTGATGGGATGTATCTCTTTATTGTCGGATTGCTGGTTGTTTTGATGATGTTAACGGATAATTTTATTCACTCACCTGTTGGACGTGCCCTTTTGACCATGCGAGCAAGTGAAGCTGCCGCGCAAGCCATGGGGATCAATTTGTTCAAGTATAAACTGATGGCTTTTGGGATTGCGACAGCTTACGCAGCCATCTCAGGTGTGTTATATGCGCATTTTATTCGTGCGGTTGATCCTTCGCCATGGACGTTACTTTTATCACTTCAAATTTTAGCGGTTATTGTCATTGGTGGTTTTAGAACGATTACAGGACCCATCTTTGGCTCGTTTATTGTCTTCGGTGTACCCCCGCTTATTTTGAATCAGCTGCCTGTTATTGGAGATATTCCTGGATTGGCATTCATCTTTAATGGTGCTTTGATCATCATTGTGATTTTATTTTATCCACGTGGGTTGGTTTATATGGGGCAAGACCTTAAAAAGTTGATCAAAAGAAAAGAGGTGAAATCTCAGTGAGTCAGTCGAAAAAAATATTAACCATAAAAGGCTTATCCATTGCATTTGGTGGCTTGAAAGCAGTTGATGATTTGAGTTTTCATGTTAATGCAGGTGAAATTTACGGTTTAATCGGGCCTAATGGTGCAGGGAAAACAACGGCTTTTAATTGTATGACCCAATTTTATAAACCAGATGCAGGTCAAGTTATTTTTAATCATCTGCAAGGTGAAGATGTCGATCTCGTTGGGAAAAAGACACATGATATCATTAAGCTCGGTTTGGTTAGAACCTTTCAAAATGTTGAATTGATCGGTGATTTAACCTTGCTGGATAACTTGCTCATCGGTGCGCATATTGCTTATCAAACAGGCTTATTTGCCAATGCCTTTAAATTACCAAAAGCACGACGTGAAGAAGAAGAAATGACTAAAAAAGCGTTAGAAATTTTAGCATTCTTAGGGATTGAAACAAAAGCGTATGAATTAGCAGCGGGTCAGCCTTATGGGGTTTTAAAAAAAGTGGAGCTCGGTCGAACTTTAATGTCCAATCCGAAGCTCATCATCTTAGACGAACCAGCTGCAGGACTCAATGATACAGAGACAGCAGAACTTGCGAAACTGATTAAAGAAATTCGTGAGACATACAGTTGTACCGTTTTGTTAGTTGAACATGATATGCGCCTTGTCATGGGCATTTGTGATCGAATATGTGCCATTTCATTTGGTAAAAAATTAGCAGAAGGAACGCCAAAAGAAATTCAAGCGAGTAAAGACGTTCAAGAAGCGTATCTTGGAAAGGAGGCGTCGTCCAATGCGTGAACTAGCATTGAAAATTGAAAATCTTCACGTTTCTTACGGGAGCATAAAGGCTTTAAAAGGCATCAACATGGAAGTCCAGCAAGGGAAGGTTGTCGCACTTTTAGGTTCTAATGGTGCAGGTAAAACGACGACACTTAAAGCACTTTCAGGGATGGTGCCGATTGCAAGCGGCGTCATTACTTTATTTGGCAAACAGACGACTCACTTATCAGCTGAGAAAATCGCAGCGAGTAAAATGATCCAATCACCAGAAGGTCGACAAATTTTTCCAGATATTTCAGTGGAAGAAAATTTACGTGTGGGTGCATTTACCCTTAAAAACAAAAAAGAAATGTCAACCAATTTTGAAAAAGTCTACCGTTATTTTCCAGTTTTACAAGAAAGAAAAAAGCAACTTGCGGGCACCCTTTCAGGTGGAGAACAGCAAATGTTAGCCATCGGTCGTGCGTTGATGGCCAGTCCTAAAATTTTGTTATTAGATGAACCGTCTTTGGGATTGGCACCTTTAATTGTTCAAGACATTTTTAAGATTGTTAAAGAGATTAATGAGACGGGAACAACCGTATTGATCATTGAGCAAAATGCGCTTCAAACGTTGAAAATTGCCGATTATGCCTATGTCCTTGAAGTAGGTGAGATGACGATGGAAGGAAAAGCGAGTGAACTCATCCAAGATAAGCGATTAATTGATGCTTATTTAGGTGGATAGGTATTTTAAATAGTGGGGTTGAAAAGGAGAGGTTTTAAATGAGAAAGAATAAATTAAGAGGTTTAATGACCGTCATGTTGGTCTCAATTTTAACGTTATGGGCATGTGCACCAGGCGGCAATGAGACGGGTGATGATCGTGGTTCAGACTTCGTTCAAGGGGTTACAGATGATGCGATTTATTTTGCAAACAGTGCGGCAGTGTCTGGCGCTTTAGCACCAGTCGGTATGCCATTTCAAGCTGGGATGCAAGCTTACATTGAAATGGTGAATGCTGGAGGTGGTGTTCATGGCCGTGAGCTACGTTATCTTCACATTGATGATGGATTTGATCCAGCACAAGGGGTAGCTGCTTTAGAAGGATTTCTTCATGATGATCAAGTGTTTGCCATCGTTGGCCATTTTGGAACACCTGTTATTGGTGCGACATTTCCGACTCTGGTTGAGTCTGGCATTCCAACGGTTTACTTTGCAGCAGGTATTGGCGTTGTGTATAATGAACATGCAACGGATGGTAACGGGCGCAACACATTCCCAGTACAACCCGTTTTCCCAATGGAAGGACGTATTTTCTCTGCATGGTCAGCAGGACAATTTGAAGCAACAGCCATTGGCTTAATTCATACCAATGACGATGCAGGTGCAGACTTTTACCAAGGTGTGACACGAGAATTAGCAACGATTAATGAAGCACGTGCAGCAGCAGGACTTGAAGAGATCAACTTAACAACAGCACAAATAGACCCGAATGTAGAAGATGTAACCGCACAAGTGGCAACCGTTTTAGCTGAAGATGTGGATGTCATTATTGTGGGTTCTATTCAATCAACATTGCCACAAATTTTACGTGGATTGGCAGCTCAAGGAAATACGGCACCTGTCATTACGTCATATGTGAATGCAGACGTGACCATGACTGGCTTAGTGGCAGCGGATATTGGTGGTGCATTTGAGGTTTATGCGAGCGCATGGGTGGACATGACAAGTGAAGAAATGGCATTATACCGTGAGTGGGTCGCACAAGTTTCCAATGAAGACTTATCAAACAATTCATTTGCGATGACGGGTTGGATTGCCATGCACTTCTTTGTAGAAGGGCTTGAGCGTGCAGGGGTAGATGTCACATGGGTCAACTTTATTGAAGCGATGGAGCAAGCACCGATTCAAAATCCATTTGGTCCAGCCATTGATTTTTCAAATGGTAATCGTGTTGGGACACAAGACCTTGCACTCGTTAGAATGAATGCGAACGAAGAAGCTGGATGGGAAGGGTTCTTACCGTTTATGAGCATTGAAGAAATTTTAGGAAACTAGTGCAGCAAAACGTAAGTAATAGCGCATATTGGCGTGTATCATTTTCAAATACAAGGAAACGAGGACGACTCGTACCAATGTCGGTAAGTTAGGACGAGTTGACGCAGTAGTTGGAAATGAGACGCATGAATAGGCGTGGTTACTTATGTTGTGATGCACTAGTACAATAACCTTAAAATAAGAGATATTAAATTTGAAGAGGTTTGCCCTTGTAAGTCCATTTAAAGGGAGAAGCAAGAAGATTATACTGAGTAACGAATCTTCTAATGCTGTTAGATAACTCATCAGTGGAGGTATAGCTCATACGCTTTAAAAGCCTGCGACTCACAATACCAAACCAGATTTCTATTTGATTCATCCAAGAACAATGTTTCGGTGTGTAAACGAATCGTATGCTATGATCACAACAACCGAGCTGACTTTCACTGAAGCAGCTTTTGTGGCGTACCTTAACTTAATCCATCTGTGCTTTGGTGACATTCACCCAGTGGGAACAGTGGT
>WRKJ01000069.1 GCA_009778135.1 Defluviitaleaceae bacterium | reverse complement strand
CGCTTTTCTTTGGCTTTTCATCAGCGTGTTGTTTCATGACCCTTAGCTCCTTTTTACCACAATAGGTACGAATGAAAAAATACTGACGCTTCTTCAAATCAGTCCATCCGTTGATTTTGATCGAATGGGTATAAAATCCTGCTGATCACTTACATTCTTTCCATCATGAACCATTCCTATGCACATTTGTTTGATATAAAAATAAGGAGATGTCATTTGAAAACCGCGTTCAAGGTATGTTAAAATAGGGGGATGTGATAGAAAGAGAAGGATGTGAGACGTATATGAAGGCGTTGCAAAAGGAAATTGTGACTGAGATGAAGGTAGAAGCAAACATGGATGTACAAGTTGAGGTTCGTAGAAGTGTTGATTTTTTAAAAAGTTATTTACGGGCGCATCCGTTTTTAAAGGGCTATGTCTTGGGTATTTCTGGTGGTCAAGATAGTACGTTGACAGGGAAACTTGCACAACTAGCCGTTGATGAACTGAACGCAGAAGGTGGGACTTATCAGTTTGTCGCCATGCGTTTGCCTTATGGTATGCAAGCGGATGAAGATGATTGTCAAGATGCGTTGGCATTTATTAAACCGAGTGACGTATTGAAAGTTGATATCAAGTCATCGGTGGATGCCAGCGTCGCAGCTGTCGAACAAGCACTTGGGGCACCTACTTCGGATTTTAACAAAGGGAATGTGAAAGCGCGCCATCGAATGGAAGTCCAGTACCATGTTGGGGCAACTTATGGGCTTGCAGTTCTAGGGACAGATCATTCTGCTGAAGCGGTAACAGGATTTTTTACGAAATATGGCGACGGTGGTGCGGATGTATGTCCGATTTTCAGGTTGAACAAGCGTCAAGGGAAACGGTTGTTAGCAGCGCTCGGATGTCCGGAACATCTTTATTTAAAGACACCTACGGCAGATTTAGAAGATGATAAGCCCGGGTTAGCTGATGAAGTTGCTTTAGGGGTTACTTATGATGAAATAGATGATTATTTGGAAGGGAAGGCTGTGAACGAGGCAGCTGCCGAGCAGATCGAAGCTTGGTATACAAAGTCGCGCCATAAAAGGAATTTGCCGGTGACGGTTTTTGATGAATGGTGGAAGTCGTGAAAAAATTAGCGATTATTTTCCTTTGACAAGTTGGCGATTTCAGTGTAAAATGGGTAAGGAATAGATCTAATTGAAAGTAGGGAATTTAAATGATTAAAAGCAGAGCAGCCGTTGCGTTTGAAGCGGGAAAACCACTTGAAATTGTTGAGATTGATGTGGCAAAGCCAAAAGCTGGCGAAGTGTTGGTTAAAATTTTATTTACGTCAGTGTGTCATACTGATGCGTTTACGTTGTCTGGAGAGGATCCAGAAGGTGTTTTTCCAGCCGTACTCGGTCATGAAGGTGCAGGGGTTGTCGTCGAAGTTGGCGAAGGTGTGACATCTGTTGAACCTGGAGACCATGTTATTCCACTTTATACAGCAGAGTGTGGTGAATGTAAATTCTGTCAATCTGGTAAGACGAATCTTTGTTCATCGGTACGTGAAATGCAAGGGAAAGGCTTGATGCAAGATGGCACGTCTCGATTCTCTTACAAGGGACAACCTGTTTATCATTATATGGGCACATCGACGTTTAGTGAGTATACCGTCGTTAATGAAGTAAGTTTGGTTAAAATTGATAAGGCAGCACCGCTTGACCGTGTGGCTTTATTTGGTTGTGGTGTCACAACAGGGATCGGTGCCGTTCATAATACGGCAAAAGTCGAAGCGGGTGCAACGACAGCTGTCTTCGGATTAGGCGCCATCGGTTTGGCAGTCATTCAAGGACTCAAACAAGCCGGTGCCGGTCGCATTATTGCTGTTGATTTAAATGAGGATAAATGGGAACTGGCAAAATCAATGGGTGCGACTGAGTTTGTGAATCCGAAAGCGTACGACAAGCCAATTCAAGAAGTCATCGTTGAGATGACAGATGGTGGCGTTGATTACAGTTTTGAGTGTATCGGAAATGTTGAAGTCATGCGTGCTGCTTTAGAATGTGCCCACAAAGGTTGGGGAGAGTCGATTATCATTGGAGTCGCAGGGGCTGGAAAAGAAATTTCAACACGTCCGTTCCAATTGGTAACAGGTCGTGTGTGGAAAGGTTCTGCTTTCGGTGGTGTGAAAGGCCGTACTGACTTACCAGGAATGGTTGAAGATTATATGAATGGAAAAATCGACTTAGATTCATTTATTACCCATCGTTTAGATTTTACGGACATTAATGAAGCGTTTGAATTGTTACATAAAGGAGAATCTATCCGTACTGTGTTGACATATGGTGATTCTAAATAAAAGTGTAACCGAGCGTTTTGAGTTTGAGCTGGAGGAAAAGCGTCATGGATTTAAAAAACGTAGATCAACTGCTTCAACGGTTAAATGACATGCGCCCTTTATCTCAAGCAGAGCTTGATTACCTTCAAACGAAATCGCGTATTGAACATGTTTGGAGTTCGACAGCACTTGAAGGAAATACGATCAACGAAGAAGAAACGGCATGGATTGTCTTAGATGGTTTAACGATTTCAGGTCATCCTTTGCGGGAACATTTCGAAATTAAAGCGACAGATTTAGCTTTTTCTCAAGTAATGGCACTCGTTAAAGAAAATCAACCTTTAACAGAAGCTGTCATGAAAGAGATTAACAAAACAGTCACGACATTTACTGAAACGGATGTCAACAAATGGGGACAATATCGACAAGTGTTGGTTTATCCTTTTGGCGGCGATAAAGAAACTTATAGCCGTTGGCAAGATATTCCTGATCAAATGTTTCAACTTGTGAGATGGATTGAGACTGATAGGCGTCACCCTGTCCTAAAAGCTGCGAAATTACATTTGGATTTTGTAACCATTCATCCTTTTGTCGATGGGAATGGTAGAACAGCACGTTTGTTAATGAATTTTATTCTCGTTCAAAATGGTTATCCTGTTGTGAATATTCAGCCTGATGAAGCCAGTCGAATGGCGTATATTCAAGCATTAAAAAAAGCACAACTTGAACAAGAGACAGCGCCATTTACAACACTTATTGTAAATGCTGTAGAAAAAACATTAGAATCAAGGATAAACTGGATAAAAGGGATGCACGGGCACCATCTGTAGACAGCTTGTGGATGATCCATCGCACAAAACGTTATAACAATTAAAAGAGGTGAGCTAAATGAGCATTGAACAATTAGAGCAGCATGTGTCTTTCGGTGGACAGCAATTTAAATACAAGCATCAATCAGATGTGTTGAAAAGTGAAGTGACATTCAGTTTGTTTTTACCATCGAATCCTGACGGTAAAAAAATTCCATTGATTTGGTGGTTGTCAGGTTTAACATGTACAGATGACAATTTTACCCATAAAAGCGGGTTTCAACAGTGGGCTGAGCAGCATCAGGTGGCAGTGATCGCACCAGACACGTCACCTCGTGGTGATGCCGCCGATGGTGACGGTTATGACTTGGGACATGGTGCAGGCTTTTATGTAAACGCAACGGAAGAACCGTGGGCAAGTCATTATCACATGTATGACTATGTCACAAAAGAGTTAACAGGTATTGTCCACGAACTTGTTCCCAACTTTAGTGGGAAAGAAAGCGTGATGGGTCATTCTATGGGTGGCCATGGTGCTTTGGTGATCGGACTACGCAATCAAGATCGCTTTGCATCAATCTCGGCTTTTGCACCGATTTTGACGCCAAGTAAAGTGCCTTGGGGTGTTAAAATATTAACGGCTTATTTAGGCTCGGATCAAGAGACTTGGAAAGCATGGGATTCAACTGCGCTTGTTGCTCAAGATGAAGTACTGCCGATTTTAGTGACGCAAGGAACGGGCGATAGCTTTTATCCTGATCAATTAACGGAACAATACTTTTTAGCAGCAGCTCAAAAACATGGTGATCAAGTCACATATGAGCAACAAGCAGGCTATGATCATAGCTATTACTTTATTGCGACTTTCTTGAAACAACATTTTGATTTCCATATGAACCATCTGAATAGCTAAAACAAAAACTGTCTTTACATACGCGCTCGCCTTCGAAATCTTTCTGATTTGATCAAAGATTTTGAAAGTTCAGTTCGTATTAAGGCGGTTTTTATGACTTTTATCTCATGATTTTACGAATGTTTCATGATCAAGAAAGTATCCTTTTGGAAACCTAGTCACGAAAAAGTGCGTACTTCACAAATCACCAAAAATGTGTATAATGTTAAAGACATCACCAATAAGATGTGAGTTTGAGTAGAACGAAAGGTTGTTAAATAATGAAAAAAGTAATGACATTTGTCATGATATTGACTTTAGGACTGATCTTAGCGGCATGTAATGCTGAAGGATCAGATGAGACAGCGCAAGTGTTAAGTGATGTAACGGTTGAAGTGATTGCCCATGAACATCACGACGATGATGACCACGATCACGACGATGATGACCACGATCACGACGATGATGATCATGACGATGATGATCATGACGATGATGATCATGATGGAGAAGGAGGAGGAATCGGAGATACACATCACTTTCATTTTGCAGTTGATGTAGCTGGAACGGTCGCACAAGAGCTTCACGCTTCTTCATCACATCATTTTGAATTGAAATTAACACCAGCAGGCGGGTACAGCTGGGCTGAAGATGTGACACCGGATATTCATTTGCCAGACCTCCTAGAAGGTTCAGTCATTACTTCTTACATTGATGATCATGGTTGCTTGGTGATCATTGTTCAATTTCCAGCGTAATACGAAATAGGCTACCTTTTTGAGGTGGCTCTTTCGATCTAAAAGGAGGCTTTATGAAATGGAAAAAAAGTTCATTAAATTGTGCGGTTTAGTTATTTTTTCACTTTTAGTTTTAGCTGCTTGTGGACAAGCAGAGGACAGTACAGAAGGACAGCGTGAGGTTGGCGGTGATGAAAGAACGCGTATTGTCATTGCAGATGCGATTACAACGCATCATCTTAACTTATACGTGGCTTATGAACTTGGTTTTTTTGAAGAAGCAGGCTTAGATGTAGAAATCCTAACATTAGATGACAATGCAGCAGCAAGAGATGCTGTCGTTTCAGGTCAAGCAGATATTTTTTGGAGTTGTCCGACCATTGCATTAGCGGCCATTGCTAACGGTGCACCTTTAACGACCGTTGCACAAGTGAAGACGCCATGTACCAGTGTTTTAGCTGTACCAGCGCATTCGGATATTGAATCATTTGCTGATCTAGCAGGTCGTCAAATTGGCGGGATTTCTCCCGCTTGTGAAGCAGTTTTAGCATTAGCTGTTGCTGCTCGAAACGAAGGTGTCAGCTTTAATTTAGAGACGCTGGCTGGTGGTCCAGCTATTGCAGCGCTTGAAGCAGGACAAATCGAAGGCGCTTTGCTGGAAGAGCCACATGCAAGCATCGCTGAACTTGCTGGTTTTAATTTGTTGTTCCGTGACGTTTCAGATGCAATTCCTTGTCGAACCATTAATGGTCGTAACGTTTTTGTTGAAAATAACGCAGAAGCAATGGAAAGATTCGTAGCTGCTGTTGATCGTGCGAATGCCATCATCAACGAGGATCCAACTGCAGATGAAATTGTTGACATTGCTGTGGCACATACAGGTGCACCCCGAGATGCTGTTATCCATGGTAACCACCGTTTGATTTTTCATACAGATTTAGCAGTTGATGGCTTGATTTTATTAGCTGATGAATTGGTGTACATCGGTAACATTCCTGAAAATCCAGGAGAAGCCATGTTTGCTGAACAACTCAGAGGGACGACTTGGTAAAGAGCATGAGTTGCAACACACTTAACGAGAAGCCGATGATCAAAAGAAGCATGTGGGCAAGCATGGCGGTTATCCTATTATTGTTGTTAATGGCTTGTAACACTGTGAGCGACGAGGAGTATCAGCTTGTTTTTTCCAGAGCTGCCACTTATGCGAATATGCATGGTTTTTGGGGCGCTTGGGATGCAGATGTTTTTTACTTTGTCGACTTTATTACTGAAGGCCGAGAAGGTCAAGATGGCTTGATCATGCTCGGTGAAATTAATCGAAACGGACAGATTCGTGACCTTTATTTAGGTGGCTTTCACTTTCACGGTTTGAATGCCCATGCGTTTTTCAACTTAGCCTTTGATCGGTTTGATGTCATCAATCATGCCGTTTTATCAGAAGCAGCAATGCGACATCTTTATTTTAGAGCAACACTTGATGAAACACTTTACCACCTGAATTTTGCTTCAACACTCGGAGATGATTCCATTCAACTAGCGTTAACATTTATCGGCAGAGAATTGGTTGATTTAGAGCATTACTTAGCGAATGAAGTGACCTTGGAACAAGGGTTGACGCTGACACATGTTATTAATGAGATGTTTGCCGCATGGATCGTTCCGATATTTGATTAGAAAGGAAGATGATCATGAAAAAGAACCGTTTATTACTTATTTGGACGACGCTGTTATTAACAGTTGTTCTCACAGGTTGTTTTGGTGGTGCAGTGGACAATGGTTTGCTTAACATTGGTTACGGTGGTGGCTTTTTATCGGCGCCACTTTATGCTGCCGATTATGAAGTCAATTTGCATCAGTTTACAGAAACCTCTGATATTGTTTATGGCTTAGCTGGTGGCTCACTTGATGCAGGCTTCCTTGAAATCGACCGTTTCATTGCTTTAATTGAATCAGACACAACTTTTTTGGACGCGTTTACTGTGGCTGGTACCATTGACTATCCTTTTGGTGCAACCATGATCATTCGAGAAGATTTAGGTCACTTGAGGTTGAGTGATATCAATGGTTTAAATATCGCAGTGACTTCACCGAGCAGTGCGTTATTAGAAGTATTTCTTGAAGATGCCCACCGCTTAGGCGTCGAGACAGATGACATGACTTATACATTTATGCCATTTCGAACGATGGTGCCGGCGTTGACAGAAGGTGTCGTCGATGCGATTATTGTGCGTGGAGATTTTGCACTTGTGGGACTTGAAGCAGGTCATCATATTTTGTATCAAAATTGGAGCTTGGAACCTGGAGATGCGTGTTGTCCAGGGATTGTGGATCAAGCAGCGAAAGTGTTCTTAGTTAGAAATGATCGCAAAGTAGCGGTACATGACTATTTTGATGCACTGATGGAAACAAGGCTGTTATCACCGACTGATCATCGAGCAGCGGTTGTTTATCACACCAATATTCCAGCTTATTTACTAGAAGGGATTCCAGTTCCTGAATTCTCACCTGCTGGTGATGAGTTAATTGAAATTTTTGTTTTCAATCGACAAGCACATGACCACAATGAACATTAAAAGAAATTTCACAACGTTTTAGCGTTGTGGATTTTTAAGTGCTAAAGGTTGTTTCTTTTTAGTCAATTGAATAGGAGGGCATTAAAGCCATGATTCAAAACAAGTATAAATTAAGGGGCGCTCAAAGTATCCTTTTTGCGATCTTGCGTGAGTTAAGATTCTTTTTTAAAGGGGCTTTGGGGAATTTGTTTTCTCCAGCTTTTTTACTGATTCTGCTTCCTTTAATTCTTTTGTGGGAAATCTTGCCACGATATGGATTGATGGGGCCTATTATACCACCTTTTAGCACGGTTATTGCTGCGTTGGGAGATTTGGTGAGCAATCGTGGCTTCTTAAATGATATTGGAGATAGTATGTCGACTTTTTTTAGAGGGGTTGGGTTAGCGATTCTGATTGCGATCCCGCTAGGACTTTTGACAGGTTGGAATATCGGGATTAGAAAACGTGTTTTACCTTTGTTTCAAATGTTGGCGCCTATTCCTGCACCTGCTTGGGTGCCTATTACCATTGTGTTATTTGGGATTGGTGCACCGATGCAAGTCTTTTTGATTTTTTTAGGTGCGTTTTATCCCATTTTATTTAATACCTTTCAAGGGGTTAAAGATACGGATAGTCGTTATTTAGCCAGTGCTCGAGCTTTTGGTGCGAGTGAATTTACGTTGATTACCCGTGTTTATCTCTGGTCGGCATTGGGTGCGATTATTATGAGTGTCCGTACAGGCGTTGCAGCAGGGTTGGTTATGCTACTCGTGGCTGAGATGTATGGTGGCAATACAGGAATTGGTTTTGTGATGAATGAAGCACAACAGTTTTTCCAAGTGCCCATTGTGATTGCCAGTATGGTGACCCTCGGGATGATTGGTTGGTTTTTAATTGAAGTTTTAAAATATATCGAAGTCAAATTAGCTGTTTGGAAAGGTGGACGATAAGTCATGATCGAAGCACGTAATTTAACGAAGTTTTTCTCCATCGTTAATGAAGACAACACGGCAGACGGGATCACAGCTGTCTTGTCTGCTTCTTTAACAGTAGAAGATGGTAAATTTGTCAGTTTGCTCGGACCATCAGGTTGTGGTAAATCGACTTTCCTGGAAATGCTAGGTGGCTTGCAAGCACCGACGGAAGGTGCTGTTTACATCGATGGGGTTCAAGTCCTTGAAACGTTGCCAGCGACACGTAAAGAAGCCATCAAATATGCGCGCAAGCATTGGTTTTTGTCACCACTTGCGAATAGCTTGTTTAAAAATAAGCCAAAACATGACATTGCGATGATTTTTCAAGATTATGCTGTTTTTCCTTGGATGACTGTGTTGAAAAATGTGACATTTGCTTTGAAGCTGCGTGGTGTTGCGCGTGATCAGCGAGAAAGCATTGCACTGGCATATTTAAAAAAAGTGGGTCTTGATCATGCTTTAACAAAGTATCCTTCTCAACTGTCCGGTGGGATGCGTCAGCGATTGGCACTCGCGCGCGCATTAGCGGTAAAGCCAAAAGTCATTCTCATGGATGAACCTTTTGCAGCAGTTGATGCGTTAACACGTGAACGTTTACAAGACGAGTTGGTCGATTTAATTGCAGAAACAGACGTGACCATTGTTATGGTGACGCATGATATTCCAGAAGCTTTGTATTTATCTGATGAAGTGGTGGTTTGGTCAGCAAATCCTGGGACTATCCGTAACCGGTTTACCATTGATGTACCGCGTCCAAGACGTCGCCAAGATGCTAAACTTTTAGAATTAAATGACAGGATTGAAGCATTATTGAAATACGATATTACCCATGAAAGCGAGTACTCTATATGATGAATACATTTCGTTCACAAACTTATGAAAATATTACAAGAGCCATCGGGTCAACACCGTTGGTTGGGTTGCCCAAATTAAGCGATGGTTTACAGGCGCAAGTTTATGGGAAGTTAGAAGCTTTTAATCCCAGTGGGAGCGTCAAATGTCGTCTCGGCTATGCCATGCTTGATGCGGCGATCCAAGCAGGTAAACTAAAGCCTGGCGGTGTTGTCATCGAGCCTACGAGTGGGAATACGGGTATTGGATTGGCATTTGCGTGTACAGCACTCGGCTATAAGTTGATTTTGACCATGCCAGAAACCATGTCCATTGAGCGTCGCAAACTGGTCAAAATGTTAGGTGCTGATTTGGTGTTAACACCGGGTAGTGAAGGGATGAAAGGTGCCATTAAAAAAGCGCGTGAATTGACGGCTCAGATTGCCAATAGCTTTATGCCCATGCAATTTGATAACCCCGCTGGACCGAAAATTCATTATGAAACAACAGGTGCTGAAATTTGGACAGATACTGAAGGGAAAGTCGATATCTTTGTTGCAGGCGTTGGAACTGGTGGTACCATTAGTGGCGTTGGCAAGTTTTTAAAAGAAAAAAATCCCAACATTAAAATTGTTGCAGTGGAACCGGATGCTTCAGCTGTTTTATCAGGAAAGCTTCCTGGACCTCACCGCATTCAAGGCATTGGTGCAGGATTTGTGCCAAAAATTTTAGACAGGTCGGTCATTGATGAAATTATTCGTGTGACCAATGAAGCTGCTTTTGAAACGGCTCAAAAGCTTGGAAGGGTCGAAGGGATTCTTGCTGGAATTTCTTCTGGTGCGACGGTTTGGGCAGCATTGGAGCTTGCAAAACGTCCTGAAAATAATGGCAAAAACATTGTAACGATTTTAGCTGATTCTGGTGAACGCTATTTAGCGACACCTTTATCAGATACACCGGATCATTAAAAAATGGATGTGTCGTAAATGAAAGATTTCTTTGATTCTATCAAAAAAAGAGACCCAGCAGCAAGAAATGTGCTTCAAATCTTGCTACTTTATCCGGGCGTTCAAGCCGTGATATGGTATCGGGTAGCTAACTTTTTATATCGATGTGGTTTAAAATTGATCGCTGAAATGATTTCTTATGTGGTGAGAACCGTTTTGAATATTGAAATTCATCCAGCAGCGACGATTGGAAAGCGACTGTTTATCGACCATGGAACAGGTGTCGTCATTGGTGCAACTGCGATTATCGGTGATGATGTTACGATTTTCCACGGGGTCACCTTAGGTGGAACGTCAACAAGAACGTCATCTGGTCGAAGGCATCCAGCAGTCGAAAATAGTGTTTTGATTGGAACAGGTGCTAAAATACTGGGTGCAATTACGATTGGAGAAGGCAGTCGTATTGGTGCTAATGCTGTTGTTTTACAAGATATTCCACCTTATACAACAGCTGTCGGGGTTCCAAGCGTTGTCAAAAAAGAAATAACAGATTGTTATTTTGCAGATTATATTTAAAGTTTGGTGATGGCAAATCAAACTTTTTATTTGATTTTTTTTTCGAGCATTTAAAAAGATGAAAAAAATTAAAAAAATTGATAAAAAACTATTGCAATTAGGAGAGGACTCTTGTATAATTGTTCAGGTTGACTATTAGCGTTGATGTGAAAGGTTGTCGACACGCCAGGCCGATTTGCCATGGTAGGCGTGCTGGGTTATTTTCGCGGAGCGAGTCTATTAGTTAAATAGGCGGAAGGAGGCAGTACAATGGCAAAACAAAAGATTAGAATCAGGTTAAAGGCTTATGATCATCGCATTTTAGATCAGTCAGCTGAAAAAATCGTTCAAAGTGTCGCAAAAACTGGTGCAAAGGTTGCAGGGCCAATTCCCTTACCAACTGAAAAGCAAGTTTATACCATTTTAAGAGCAGTTCATAAGTACAAAGATTCTCGCGAGCAATTCGAGATGAGAACGCACAAGCGTTTAATTGATATTTTAGAACCTAACTCTAAAACAGTTGATTCGTTAATGAGACTTAACTTACCAGCTGGCGTTGATATCGAAATCAAATTATAAAAAAATAAAATAAGATTATTGAATAGGCGATAAAATTCGAGGAAATAAGGAATGAAAGTTGTGCAGCGTACATGCGGTACGTAAGCAACTTGAGTGACGAAATTGACGAAGAAGTTTGAAGCATATTCAAGAATATGGAGGTGTAACCTATGGCTAAGGGAATCTTAGGTCGAAAAATCGGTATGACACAGATTTTCTCCGAAACAGGAGAACAAATTCCAGTTACTGTGGTCAAAGCTGATCCTAATGTTGTATTACAATTAAAAACAGTTGAAACTGATGGCTATGAAGCTGTTCAATTAGGTTTTGAAGATAAGCGTGAAATTTTATCTAATAAGCCCGAGCAAGGACATGTCAACAAGGTAAATGCAACACCTAAGCGCTTCATTCGTGAATTCCGCAATTTAGATGTTGCTGCTTACGAATTAGGTCAAGAGGTTAAAGTTGATGTTTTTACTGAAGGTGACTTCGTAGATGTGACAGGTACAAGTAAAGGGAAAGGATTCCAAGGTGCGATTAAGCGCCATGGTCAATCACGTGGTCCAATGGCTCACGGTTCTCATTATCACCGCGCACCAGGTTCAATGGGAAGTATCCAAGCGAACCGCGTTTTAAAAGGTAAAAAATTACCTGGACATATGGGTGTTAAAACTGTTACCGTTCAAAATTTGGAAATTGTTAAAGTTGATGTAGAACGTCATGTTCTATTAATTAAAGGCAATATCCCTGGTAGTAAAAAAGCATTGATTAAAGTTAGATCTGCTGTAAAAGCAAGATAAATAAGATAGATATTTGTTGAATAGGCGAAATAGGTCGAGGAGACGAGGCGTGATGAACCGGAGCGCACGGTTTGATGCATGAGGATGAAGAACGACGAAGTTGACGAAGAGACATGGAGCATATTCAACAAAGGAAGGAGGGCAAACTGATGCCAAACCTAGCATTATTAAATCAAGAAGGTTCACAAGTCGGAGAAATCACATTGAATGCAGACATCTTCGGAATTGAACCACACGAACAAGCGCTATTTGATGCAGTGCTCTTACAAAGAGCATCACTAAGACAAGGAACGCACAAGACGAAGACGCGTACTGAGGTTCGCGGTGGTGGTCGTAAGCCTTGGAAACAAAAAGGAACTGGACGTGCACGTCAAGGTTCAATTCGTTCTCCACAATGGCGTGGCGGTGGCGTTGTTTTCGGACCGACACCTAGAAGTTACAACTTGAAGATGAATAGAAAAGTTCGTCGCCTCGCTTTGAAGTCTGCATTATCTTTCAAAGTTTTAGAAAGTGAATTAGTGGTTTTGAATGAGCTAACATTAGCTGCGCCTAAAACGAAAGAAATGGTGGGCATTCTTAACAACTTAAACGTTGATAAAAAAGTACTTCTGGTTGTAGGTGCTGACAACGACAATGCCCTACTCGCTGCAAGAAACATCGCAAGTGTTAAAATCATTCCTGCGACTGGGGTGAACGTATTAGACTTGTTAGATGCAAGAAAAGTAATCATGACACAAGATGCAGTCAAGCATATTGAGGAGGTGCTAGCATAATGAAGGATGCAAGAGATATCATTAAGCGCCCAATCATCACCGAGAAATCTTATCAATTAATGGAAGAGAACAAATATACATTTGAAGTTGATCGCAAGTCGAACAAACTAGAAGTTAAGTTCGCTGTTCAAGAAATTTTCGGCGTGAATGTCGAGAAAGTTAACATCATTAACGTAAAGCCTAAAAAACGCCGTGTTGGTCGTTACACTGGATTAACTAGAAACAAGAAAAAAGCAATCGTTACTTTGGCTGAAGGTCAAAAAATTGCCGATTTCGAAATGTAAGAATTGATTATTTGGTAAATAAGTTCATCGACATTGATTCGTTACTTATTTACTGAGAAGGAGGATATGCGTTATGCCTATAAAAGTATATAAGCCAACCACTAACGGCCGTCGTAACATGACAAGCTTAACATACGAAGAAATCACAACCAATAAGCCTGAAAAATCGCTTTTAGTAAGCATTTCTAAAAATGCGGGTCGTAATAACCACGGTAAAATTACAGTTCGCCACCGCGGTGGTGGACATAAAAGAAAGTACCGCATCATTGATTTCAAGCGTACAAAAGATGGTGTTCCAGGTAAAATTGCAACCATCGAGTATGATCCAAACCGATCAGCAAACATTGCGTTGGTTCATTATGCTGACGGTGAAAAAAGATACATTTTAGCACCTAAAGGAATTGCTGTTGGAACGGTTATTGAATCAGGACCAACTGCAGACATCAAACCAGGGAATGCATTGCCATTGATTAACATTCCTGAAGGTACATTAATTCACAACATTGAGATGAGACCAGGTAAAGGTGGACAATTGGTTCGTTCTGCTGGAACGTCAGCTCAAATTTTAGGACGTGAAGAGCGTTATGTGTTAATCAGACTCGCGTCTGGTGAAGTGAGAAGAATTTTATCGACTTGTCGTGCGACTGTTGGTGAAGTCGGGAATGCAGATCACGGATTAGTTAACATCGGTAAAGCCGGACGTAAACGTCATATGGGTTGGAGACCAACTGTTCGTGGATCTGTGATGAACCCTAATGATCATCCCCATGGTGGTGGAGAAGGTCGTACACCAATTGGACGTAAAGCACCTGTTACACCTTGGGGTAAACCTGCGCTTGGGCTTAAAACGAGAAATAAGAAAAAAGCGTCAAATAAGTTGATTGTAAGAAGACGTCATTCAAAATAATGCAACATTAAAAATTTAGAAGGAGGGAAAGACAATGGCAAGAAGCTTAAAAAAAGGTCCATTTTGCGATGACCATTTAATGAAAAAAGTTGTAGCAGCAGAAGGCAGCAAGAAGGTTATTCAAACTTGGTCACGCCGCTCAACCATTTTCCCACAATTTGTCGGGCACACCATTGCAGTTTATGATGGACGTAAACATGTTCCAGTTTATGTTACAGAAGATATGGTTGGTCATAAATTAGGTGAGTTCGCACCGACACGTACTTATAAAGGTCACGTGAAAGATGACAAGAAAACAAGGCGTTAATTTAGAGGAGGATATAGTATGGAAGCGAAAGCTATCGCAAAAACTGTACGCATTGCCCCTCGTAAGGCTCGCCTTGTAGCAGACCTTATTAGAGGTAAAAAAGTCGGCGAAGCGTACGCCATCTTGAAAAATACAGATAAAAAAGCATCAGAAATAATTGAAAAAGTTTTAATGTCAGCTGTTGCTAATGCTGATCACAACCTAAACTTAGAGGTGGATACACTGTTTGTTAAAGAAGCCTTCGTAAATGAAGGAACAACTTTAAAACGATTCCGTCCTCGTGCGAAAGGTAGTGCATCAAGAATCAATAAAAGAACTTCACATATCACAATTGTGGTTGCTGAAGCAAACTAATAAAGGAGGAATACTCGTGGGTCAAAAAGTTAATCCTATTGGATTGCGTGTTGGTGTCATTCGTGATTGGGATGCGAGATGGTATTCAAATGACAAAGATTTCGCAACATTTTTACATGAAGATTTGAAAATTCGTGATTACATTAGTACCAAATTCAAGAGAGCCTCTGTTTCTCGTGTTGAAATTGAGCGTGCTAAAAATCGTGTCAACATTATCATCCATACAGCAAAGCCAGGTATGGTCATCGGTCGCGGTGGTTCAGAAAAAGACGCAACAGTTGCAGCTTTATCTAAAATTACTGACAAGAAAATCTTTGTTAAAATTGTTGAAGTTAAAAAGCCTGAAGTCGATGCACAATTGGTTGCCAATTCAATCGCTGAGCAATTAGAAAATCGTGCATCTTTCCGTCGCGTTCAAAAAATGGCCATCCAACGTGCCATACGATTTGGAGCCAAAGGAATTAAAACGCAAGTATCTGGGCGTTTAGGTGGTGCTGACATGGCGCGTGCTGAAGGTTATAGTGAAGGAAATGTACCACTACATACACTTCGTGCTGATATTGACTATGCAACTGCTGAAGCAGATACAACTTACGGAAAATTAGGAATTAAAGTATGGATCTATAAAGGAGAAGTACTTCCTACTAAAACCCGCAACCAAGAAGAGGAGGCGAAGTAATTATGTTAGTACCTAAACGTACAAAATATCGTCGCCCACACCGTCTTTCTTATGAAGGACATGCAAAAGGTGGAACGGAAGTTACTTTCGGTGAATTCGGTCTTCAAGCAACAACTGGTGCTTGGATTACCAACCGTCAAATCGAAGCAGCGCGTATTGCAATGACGCGTTATATGAAACGTAACGGGCGTGTATGGATTAAAATCTTCCCTCATCAAGCGAAAACAGCCAAGCCAATGGAAGTGCGTATGGGATCTGGTAAAGGAGCTCCAGATGCATGGGTGGCCGTTGTTAAAGAAGGGAAAATTATGTTTGAAATTGCTGGTGTACCTGAAGAGGTGGCACGTGAAGCATTACGCTTGGCGTCGCACAAATTGCCAGTAAGAACAAAGTTTGTAAAACGTGAAAATGGTGGTGATCAGAGTGAAAGCTAATGAAATCAGAAATTTAAGCATCAGCGAAATTGAAACTCAGATTGCGGAATTGAAAAAGGAAATGTTCCAATTAAGGTTCCAATTGGCGACTGGTCAATTATCTAACAATAGCCGTATTCGCGAAGTACGTAAAACAATTGCACGTATGAAAACAATTATTCATGAACGTGCAGGAGAATAGGAGGCTTAACACGATGGAAAGAAGAAAAAAGACACTTCAAGGACGTGTTGTTTCTAACAAGACGGACAAGACGATCTCAGTTCTAGTTGAATCTTATCGTAAACACCCATTATATGGGAAAAGAGTTAAGTACTCTAAGAAGTACGCAACTCACGATGAAAACAATACAGCTCATTTAGGTGACCTTGTTCGAATTGAAGAATGTCGTCCAATGTCAAAAACAAAAAAATTCACGCTGGTTGAAATTGTTGAAAAAGCAGTGACGATCTAATTGAAATTTAAAATTTTAAAAAACAGATAAAATCAAACAAACTGAAAAGATACATTTGACGTTTTGATCAAGACTTGAACATCTTGAAAAATGAAGTTGACGAAACAGTTTGAAAGATATTTTTTGAGAAAGGAGGGCCTTGATTATGATTCAACAGGAAACGCGCTTAAAAGTTGCAGATAACTCTGGTGCAAAAGAAATTTTAACCATTAGAGTTTTAGGTGGTACACGCAAGAAGTTTGCTAACATTGGTGATATTATTATCGCATCTGTTAAATCAGCAACTCCTGGTGGTGGCGTAAAAAAAGGTGAAGTTGTTCGTGCGGTTATCGTTAGAACAAAAACTGGTGCACGTCGTGCAGACGGCTCTTATATCAAATTTGATGAAAATGCAGCAGTGATTATCAGAGATGATAAAACACCTCGTGGAACAAGAATTTTCGGCCCTGTTGCTCGTGAATTACGTGAGAAAGAATTCATGCGTATTGTTTCACTAGCACCAGAAGTATTATAATTAATAAAAAATGAAAAAACATGAGGAGGTGCTCACGATGCGCATTAAAACTGGAGATAATGTTGTTATTATTACGGGTAAAGATAAAGGCAAAGAAGGCAAAGTTGTTGCTGCTAAACCTAGTGCTAACAAAGTTATTGTTGAAGGTAGAAACATGGTGAAAAAGCATGTACGCCAAAGTGAACAAAATCCTGATGGTGGTGTAATCGAAATTGAAGCACCAATCAAAGTATCTAATGTGATGTTAGTTGATCCAAAAACAGGAGAACGTACCCGTGTTGGATATAAAATGGTTGATGGTAAAAAAGTACGTTATGCTAAAAAATCAGGTGAAGTTTTAAAATAAGCCTTATACGAAAAGGTGTCATCGTGAGTCTTAACTGTGACACCAGCATGGTTGTCTGATTTGTCGCTTAAAGCGATCATGTGACACAAATGCTGTGTGCAAGCAGTTGCTCTGGTGAAGCTGGATTTAGAAGAAGGGAGGCTAAGCCTTAATGAATCGTTTGCGTGAGAGATTTGAAAATGAAGTTAAAAAATCAATGACTGAAAAGTTTAATTATTCTTCTGTGATGCAAGTTCCTAAAATTGATAAAATTGTTATTAACATGGGTCTAGGTGAAGCAGTAAGTAATTCTAAAATTATCGACGAAGCAGTAGCTGAACTAGCGTTAATCACAGGTCAAAAGCCAATCGTAACCCGTGCTAAAAAGTCGATTGCAGGTTTTCGTCTTCGTGAAGGAATGCCAATTGGTTGTAAAGTGACGTTACGTGGTGCTAGAATGTATGACTTCTTAGACAAGTTAGTGAGTGTTGCATTACCACGTGTACGTGACTTTCGTGGTGTATCTGCAAATGCTTTTGATGGTAGAGGAAATTACACACTTGGTGTTAAAGAACAATTGATTTTCCCGGAAATTGAATTTGATAAAGTAAGTAAAGTTCGCGGGATGGATATTGTCATTGTTACAACAGCAAATACTGATGAAGAATCTCGTGAATTATTAAAAGAACTTGGAATGCCATTCCAAAAATAAGCGAGTGAGGAGGAGCATTAAACATGGCTAGAAAAGCGATGGTTGTTAAACAACAGCGTCCTCAGAAGTTTGCAGTTCGTGAATATACACGTTGTGAACGCTGTGGTCGTCCACATTCAGTTTTAAAAAAGTTTAAATTATGCCGTATTTGCTTCCGTGAATTAGCTTATAAAGGGCAAATTCCAGGTGTTAAAAAAGCAAGTTGGTAACATTAGAAAGCTTATTTGTCTAAAAAAGCTGAAGAACTACGTATAAAAGCAAGACATATAAACAGATGTGTGAACATTTCAAATAACTTGTCGACAACGTATTTATTTGAAGCATGTTGGACAAATAGGGAAGGAGGAACTTAAACATGGTTATGACAGATCCGATTGCAGATATGCTAACGAGAATTCGTAATGCAAATCAAATGCGTCATGAAACTGTAGAAATGCCGTCTTCAAAAATCAAAAGAGAAATTGCTGACGTCTTAAAGCGTGAAGGGTTCATTCGCGATGCAGAATACATTGAAGATAACAAGCAAGGCATTTTACGCTTATCACTTAAGTATGGTAAAAATACTGAACGTGTTATTACTGGTCTTAAAAGAATTTCTAAACCAGGACTTCGTGTGTATGTAGGGAATGCTGAAGTTCCTAAAGTTTTAAACGGATTAGGCATTGCAATTATTTCCACTTCTAAAGGGATTTTGACAGACAAAGAAACGCGAAGAGAACAAATTGGTGGCGAAGTTATCGCATACGTGTGGTAATACAGATTAAAAGACAAGGAGGTGCATGCTTAAATGTCTCGTATTGGGAATAAAATCATCCCGATTCCAACTGGTGTTGAAGTGACAGTTGGTGCGGTGAATGAAATTAAAGTAAAAGGGCCTAAAGGTGAATTAACTCGTCAATTTAATGAAACACTTGGTTTTGAAATTGAAGGGACAGAAATCACTGTTACACGTCCAAATGAAGAAAAATTTACAAAAATGATTCATGGTACAAGTCGTGCATTGTTAAACAATATGATCATTGGTGTTTCTGAAGGATACACGAAAGAACTTGAAATCATCGGAGTTGGTTACCGTGCCGCTAAACAAGGAACAAAACTTGTTTTAAGTGCGGGTTATTCTCACCCTGTTGAGTTTGAAACGCCCGAAGGTTTAACCGTTGAGGTACCGACGCAAACAAGTGTTGTTATTTCTGGCATCAACAAACAAGTTGTTGGTGAATTTGCTGCTAATGTCCGTAAAGTTAGACCACCTGAGCCATACAAAGGCAAAGGGATTCGTTATAAAGGTGAGCATGTTCGCCGTAAAGAAGGAAAAAAAGCTAAATAATGTTAACCTACCAATGGTAGCTTAATCGTTTTTAGTAATTAAGACTTAAGATGGTTTAAACTATCTCAAGCATGAAAGGAGTGGCGCAAGTGATTAAGAAGACATCACGTAACGAACTACGTAAAAAAAGACATTTTCGCGTTCGTTCTAAAGTAAGTGGAACAGCAGAAAGACCAAGACTAAATGTATTTCGTTCAAACAAACATATTTACGCTCAAATCATCGACGATGTAACCGGGCACACAATCGTAAGTGCTTCAACAATGGATAAAGATTTGAATGTAACTGCAACAGGAAATACTGAAGCTGCGGCAACAGTGGGAGCAGCTGTTGCAAAAAAAGCACTGGATAAAAACATCACAACTGTTGTATTTGATCGTGCGGGTTATTTATACCATGGACGTGTGGCAAAGCTTGCTGAAGCTGCTCGAGAAGCAGGACTTAAATTTTAATAATAGGAGGTGCGCGTAATGAAACAAATTATCGACGCTAATGCTTTAGAATTAGAAGAACGTGTTGTTTCAATCAACCGTGTAACGAAAGTAGTCAAAGGTGGACGTCGTTTCCGATTTGCTGCTTTAGTTGTTGTGGGTGATAAGAATGGTCACGTTGGTTTCGGTACAGGTAAAGCACAAGAAGTACCTGAAGCGATTAAAAAAGCAATTGAAAGTGCAAAGAAAAATTTAATTCACGTACCAACTGTTGGGTCAACCATTCCACATCAAATTGTTGGAAAATTTGGCGCAGGAAATGTCTTATTAAGACCAGCTTCTGCCGGTACGGGAGTTATTGCTGGTGGTGCGGTTCGTGCGGTACTAGAACTTGCGGGGATTCAAGATATTTTATCTAAATCTTTAGGTTCAAATACACCCATTAATATGGTTCGTGCGACAGTTAACGGTTTAGAAAACTTAAAGACGGCAGCAAATGTTGCAACTTTACGTGGAAAAACTGTTAAAGAAATTTTAGGATAGGAGGTCTTTTTGATGGCTAAAGAACTACACATCACTTTAACACGAAGTGTCATTGGTCGAACGCAAGTTCAAAGAGACACGGTCCGAGCATTGGGACTTAAAAAACGACATCAAACTGTTGTGAAACCTAATGATGTTGCCATCCGAGGTATGATCAATAGAGTTTCGCATTTAGTAACAGTTGAAGAAAAATAATCCAAGGAGGTGTAACAGACGTGAGACTACATGAATTATCTTACACTGAAGGTGCACGTAAATCTCGTAAGAGAATTGGTCGTGGACATGGATCTGGCCAAGGGAAAACTGCTGGTAAAGGTCACAAAGGACAAAACGCTCGTTCAGGTGGCGGTGTTCGTCCAGGGTTCGAAGGTGGTCAGCTTCCGATATTCAAACGACTTCCAAAGCGTGGATTTACCAACATCAATCACAAAGAATATGCGATTGTTAATTTAGAGACATTAAACAGATTCGAAGATGGTGACGAAGTTAATGCAGAAGTGTTATTAGCTGCTGGTATCATCAAAAAGCTTTATTCAGGCGTTAAGGTTTTAGGGAATGGAAAACTTGAAAAAAAATTGACGATTAAAGTTGCTAAAGCTTCTAAGGAAGCTGTTAAGCAAATTGAAGCATTAGGCGGTTCGATTGAGGTGATATAATGGAGACTCTTAAAAAAACATTTCAAAATGCTGATTTAAGAAAAAGAATTTTGTTCACAGTAATAATTTTTATTATCTATCGTATCGGGACATTCATCACCGTTCCAGGGGTTAATGCAGAAAGATTATATGCATTAACAGATACACCCATGCTCGGATTTATGGATGCTTTAAGTGGTGGGGCGTTGGGTCAATTCTCAATTTTTGCGATGTCTATTTCACCTTATATTACAGCATCTATTGTTGTTCAGTTATTACAAATGGACGTTATTCCTATTTTGTCTGAATGGGCAAAAGAAGGAGAAACAGGTAAGCGTAAATTAAATCAACTGACACGTTATATGTCTCTGATTTTAGCGTTTATCCAAGCCATTGTAGTCGCTATCGGATTTAACTTTACCCTTGGTGGCGTTTTATTACAAACCCAAGCATGGTGGATTTACTTGTATATTGGTCTTATTATGACTGCTGGTACTGCCATTCTTTTATTCTTAGCTGATCAAATTACAGTTAAAGGAATTGGGAATGGAACTTCAATGCTCATCATTGCTGGAATTATGTCAAGAATGCCAGGGATGATTCGAGATATTTATGTTAGATATTTAACAGAAATTACAGTCTTTAACATGATTGGATTGATAAGTGTTGTTGCACTGATGCTTATTACAATTGTTGCAGTCATTTACCTACAGAGTGCGACACGTAAGCTACCGATTCAATATGCCAATCGTCATAACTCAGCACAATTAAGTGGACAAAAAGACTCTTTTATCCCGTTTAAATTGAATTCTGCTGGGGTCATCCCCGTTATTTTTGCATCTTCACTTATTAGTTTGCCGCTTACAATTGCACAGTTTATGGAAGGAACTGAAACAGCACGTATTTTAAGCTTAATTTTTAATTTTCAAGAACACATCATCGGTCTTATTTTATATATTGTTTTAATTGGGGCATTTACCTTCTTTTATGCATTTGTACAAGTAAGTCCTGAGAAAATTGCTGAAAACTTGAAAAAACAAGGTTCTTATATTCCAGGCATTCGTCCAGGCGATGACACTGAAAACTATGTTTCCAAAATCTTAGGACGCGTCACTTTTATCGGTGCGATTTACCTGATTGCCATTGCAACTTTACCGATTTTTTTAGGATTCATTCCAAACCTAGATATTCCACAAAGTGTTCAAATTGGTGGAACAGGAATCTTAATTGTTGTTGGTGTTGCACTTGAAACTGCCAAGCAAATTAGTAATAAAAATCAAGAAAAAGAGTATCGTGGATTTATCAAGTAATTTGCGATATGATGATCGAAGGGTCGTGTGAGTGCATGAACATTTTATTTATGGGTCCTCCAGGTGCTGGTAAAGGTACTCAGGCAGAAAGAATTGTAAATAAATATAATTTACCTCATATTTCGACTGGAGATATGTTTAGAGCTGCAATAGCAAATCAAACCGAACTTGGAATGACTGCTAAAAAATTTATGGATGAAGGTCATCTTGTTCCAGATGATGTAACAATTGGCATCGTCAGAGAGCGATTGTCAGAAGCGGATTGTCAACATGGATTTTTACTTGATGGTTTTCCAAGAACAGTTGAACAAGCTAAAGCGCTTGATGAAATCATGATCAATCTTTCAAAAAAAATTGATTATGTGATTAACATTGAAGTAGACTTATCTGTTCTTGAAACACGCTTAACAGGACGTCGTATTTGTAAAACATGCGGTGCGACTTACCATGTGATGTTCAACCCCCCTGAACAAGCTGATGTTTGTACAAAATGTCAAGGTGAACTTTATCAACGTAAAGATGATCATGCTGAGACTGTTGCGAGCAGATTAGCGGTTTATACGAACCAAACAAAACCTCTTTTAGCTTATTATGAAGTGACAGGGAATCTTGTTCATATAAATGGCTTGGGTGAAATTGACGATGTGTTTGCAGCTATTCAGAAAGCTTTGGGGAGTAATTCGTAGATGATTATAACGAAGACACCGCGAGAAATTGAAATGATGCGTGAAGCCGGTCGAATTGTTGCACACGCTCATCAAACAGTCCAAAAACAAATTAAACCTGGTGTAACGACTAAGCAACTCGATACAGTGATCAAGCAAGTGATTGTAAATGCAGGTGCCACGCCTTCTTTTTATGGTTACCACAACTTCCCAGCAAATGCGTGTATTTCAGTTAATGAAGAAGTCATACACGGTATTCCTAAAAATCGTATATTAAAAAATGGGGATATCGTTTCGATTGATATCGGTGCAAAGTATCGCGGTTATCATGGAGACTCTGCTTGGACATATCCAGTTGGAAAAGTAACAGATGAAGTCAACATGTTGTTAGAAGTGACTGAAGCTTCTTTGTATAAAGGGCTCGAACAAGCCATTTCAGGCAATAGAGTATCTGATATCTCTCATGCCATTGAGACTTACGTTGAAGCGCATCACTTCAGTATTGTTCGCGAATATTCAGGTCATGGTGTTGGACAAAGCTTGCATGAAGATCCACATATTGTTAATTATGGACCTCCTGGAAAAGGTCCAAGATTGAAAGCAGGGATGACCCTTGCAATTGAACCAATGGTCAACCTTGGGTCAAGATATGTCAAAACATTATCAGATAACTGGACTGTCACCACGCGTGATAAAAAATATAGTGCGCATTTCGAACATAGCATTGCCATTACTGAAAATGGTAAATGTGAAATATTGACGCAGTTGTAGTATAAGCCAGTTTCAGACGCTAGATGCTCAAGGTCATTTTTCGTGTTGTAGCTGCATGCTTTAAGACTAAAACAGATAAATCTGCAAGTTTTAAATGCCATTCGCGACATGAAAAGTGTTGTACTGATTGTATCCGCAATAAGTCGCACTTCCGAAATGATTGTCGCATCTAAACGCGCGTCTAACACTTTTTATGTAAGGAGAGATTAATCAATGGCTAAACAAGATGTTATTGAAGTTGAAGCTACTGTAGTTGACAATTTGCCAGGTGCAATGTTTAAACTTGAACTTGAAAATGGTCATCAATTAACAGCCCACGTTTCTGGTAAAATCCGAATGAATTACATTCGCATTCTACCAGGCGATCGCGTAACAGTAGAATTATCCCCTTATGATTTAACACGTGGGCGTATTACTTATCGTCACAAATAGACTTCTAAGGGTTTCTCTAATAAAGCTTTTACTAGGTTGCTGATGGGCATGCGTAGTGAATGTTTTTAGAGAAAGCCTTATATATGAGGAGAGGTTTTAATATGAAAGTAAGACCATCAGTAAAACCGATTTGTGATAAATGTAAAATCATTCGTCGCAAAGGTAAAGTAATG
>WRKJ01000068.1 GCA_009778135.1 Defluviitaleaceae bacterium | reverse complement strand
AATTTCTCAATAATCGTGATTAATCCAGCAATAATGCCAATTATCCAAAACAATTCTTTTAAAGTAGTCATAAATATCACCTACTCCGTAAGAGCAGGATTAAAAGTTGCGCCTATATCTTGTAGCTATGGCATCTTTATGACATATACACCTGTTAACAGAAAAAATTAATAAGCAATCTTAGAGCATGGGAGTAAATTGATGACTTTATTGTTCAAATTTCCAAAATACTTAGCACTAGAATAATTTGTTGAAATCTGATATAATTACAAATAGCGTGTGGCAAGATTTTTTGCTTACGTTTCGTAAGCATTGACTTAAATGGGGCAGAGCATTTGCTTCTGATATGTTCACAAATGTTAACAATGTATACATCTTTCATAATGAGTTGCCACACGCACATCACTTTAAAACACCGGAGTAAAAATGGATAAGCACAAAACAAGCTCAAATGCTATAGAAAAAGATTTTTCTCTCGCTCGAAGCAAGGTGGCGAGATTTTTAGGTAGAAGTCCAAAACAATTGACTTATCTTTTATATAAAATTAGAGTTGAAGACTCATATGAAACCTTTGAAATATCCAAAAAAAGTGGTGGAACTAGGACAATACATGCTCCTAATGATAAGTTGAAAAAAATTCAAAGAATAATTGCTCGAAAATTAATAAAGCACCACAACATCATTTTAAAAGATAATTCCATTAATTCTAAAATCTCTCATGGCTCTGTCAAAAAGCAAGAGAAAGAGAAATGGGAAGCTAAAGGCATCATTGCGAACGCTTCAATACATAAAAACAAGAGATTTGTGCTAAATATTGATTTAAGTGACTTCTTTGATAGCTTTCATTTTGGTAGAGTGAAGGGCTTTTTCGAGAAAAATAGATACTTTCAAAATTTCAATAACTTGCAGATGTCCCCAGAAATTGCAATTATCTTCGCACAACTTACTTGTTACAATGGAAAGTTACCTCAAGGTGCTCCAACATCTCCGATTATAACAGATTTGATTTGCAATGTCTTTGACATGAGATTGTTGAAAATTGCTAAACGCTACAAGTTAAACTACACTAGATATGTTGATGATTTAACTTTCTCAACAAATGACAAAAAGTTTTTATATTTAGAAAATGAGTTTTTAGAGCAACTTCGAGCAGAAATTTTGAGAGCAGGATTTGAAATCAATGAAAGTAAAATTAGAATGCAATTTAGAAATTCCAGACAAGTAGTAACTGGATTGACTGTCAATAAAAAGTTGAATGCATCTAAAGATTTTTGTAAAAAGACTAGAGCAATGGCTTACTCTTTATACTCTACAGGAGAATTTAGTATAAATGGAGAACTAGGAACTATTAACCAATTAGAAGGTCGCTTTGCTTTTATTAATCAACTTGATTTTCATAATAACCTGATGGATATGAAAGTAACAGGGAGCAAAAAGAAAAAATTAAGTGAGTTGAATATCCGAGAAAAACAATATCAAAATTTTTTATTCTATAAATACTTTTTCAATAATGAAAAACCATTAGTTATCACCGAAGGTAAAACCGACATCAGGTATTTGAAATCTGCATTAAAATCTTTCCATTGTGAGTATCCAAGTTTTATTAATGATAAATTAGAATTTGATATCTCATTTTTGAACAGAACTCGAAGATTAAAGTACTTTCTAAACATCAAAGGTGATGGTGCTGATGTTATGAAAAACATTCTTAACTTTTTTACTGGAAAACAAAATTACCCCAATCTTTGGGAAGAATTTAATCGCTTTGGAAAAGCTAAAAATCCTGTAATTCTGGTATTTGACAATGAGATTAATAGTAAAAAGAAAAAACCACTCAGAGAGTTTATAAATTATGTTAAAAATAATGTTAAAGGAAAAAGCAATATTGAAACAAGTATTAGCAATCTGTACTTTGAGCATATAGTAGGCAATTTATTTGTCTTGACCCATCCACTTGTAAAGGGTGAAGATGAATGTGAGATTGAAGATTTATTTGATAATTCTGTTTTAGAGAAAGAAATTATTGTTGGAAAATCCTTTCACCGAGAACCTGAAAACCCTGATGACAGCAAATATTATGGAAAAGAAATTTTTTCAAAGTATGTTTATGACAATTATAGCCAGATAGATTTTAGTTCATTTAAGCCCATGCTAGATGCTTTAAATGAACTTATAGAGGTCTATAAAACCAAAAGTTAAAGCAATTAAGTCTCATTTCTAAGGTAACTATTTTTTGAATCTCTATTTTGATTTCCAACTGATTAATCTTGTTATTTGTAAATGGATAAGTATTGACTTTTCAGCTTTATAAAATGATTTTATACCGGTGAGACGGATTTCTATTTTACTGATGAGTGTATGGCTTTAACTGACGCCGTGGGCGGGGAATAGCCGTGTTTTGGCTATTCGTAGTAGGTGGCAGATAACGATAGGAACGACCCCGATTTTAAAACATTTTATCAACCGTTTGCCCCTGTACAAATTTTCCTGTATCAACTGAGAATTTTTAATAATATATTTAAGAACAAAATATACTATCAAAGTTTGTTGAAATCTGGTATAATTATAGCCTGAGCTACAAGATATAGGCGCAACTTTTTTCAACTGCTCTCAATAGAGGGTGGTGTTGCTATGAAGAATGAAAACTAAAAGCCTCCTACCATTTAACATTTTAAGTGATAGGAGGTGAAACAATGAGCTATATAGTCTATGTATTAAAGATTATTAAATTAGTTTTGGAAATAGTTGAAAAATTCATGAAAGCAAGAAAAAAGTAACCGCGCCCCAGTCCTGCAAGATTTGAGCGTTATTACTTAAACAAAATTTGTTTGAGAGCTAAAAAGTTGCGTGACAATCTTGTAGCTCTTTTTATTTATATGCCTATTCTATCATTTTTATACCTGTTTGTAAAGTGGTATTTTAAATAATACTGAAGTGGGTGTTTTTCTGCAACTTAAAGTTTTTCAAGCTCCTACCGCCAGAATGCTGTCATACCCCTTAACAGGATATTGGCTATCATCTTTTGATATTCGTCATGATGATCCACATTTAAAGCTGAAAATAAAAAGATATTCCTTGATTCTCAATAATTCGGTGGTGTATATGCCATATTAAATGCTTGTGCCATCGCATAAACAATGGCTTCAATAAAAGATGATTCTTGATTTAAGAATGTATATAAATCTGGCTCACTATCCAAATAAAAAAGTTCAATAATATCGCAATTAACCCCTCCTTTACGTGCTTCACGAATGATCCCGTAAAAATCTATTAAATCATAGAATGTTTCAGTATACGTCAGTGTATCGGGATCAATATGTCGTACTTTCAATTCACGTGTTTTAGAGACTTTCGAAAAAATATGTCTGAATTGGGTTAGCTCCCTTAATCGATCCCTTAAATAGTATTCAAAACGAGCAACATGTTTTGCTAGTGGGATGTAAACCTCAGCTCCTTGTAACTTACCTGTCCCACCACTAGAATTACAGTGAATACTAATGGCAAAATCTGGTTGTAAGGCTACGATCTTCTTCCCACGTACCCCAGCATTCCCAATATCCGTGTCATCAGTTCGGAGTTCTGTTACGCTAAATCCCAATTCTCTCAAACGTGCACTAACTTTTTGAGAAACGCGTAAATTAATGTCTTTTTCCTTGTGACCGAAATACTGCGCACCCGTATCAGCTCCGCCGTGACCAGCATCTACAACGATATATGGCATCATGTTTGCCCCCTTTGTCATGTCTTCTTAGTATATGAAAAAAGATGCCGATTAGGCACTTTAATTCACCGTTTTTCGGTTAATCAGATTCAACTCGTTCAGCAAATTCATTGCTCACTAGCGTTTCAAATGACGCTTTATAAGTCAGTTCACCTGCATTTATCATAATGGCTTGCAATTGATAAAAGGCTGCTTCTGAAATAAGTGGTGTTAAGGCATAAGCACCGATGACTTGATACCTAGAAATAGCACTTGCAAGAATCTCCAATTCCGCATCTGGAAAAAATGGTGCGATCGTCGTTGCAATAGACTCAGGTGAATGATGCTGCACAAATGCTTGTCCTCTTGCAATCGCATTGGTAAATCCTTGTATGACATCAGGATTTTCATAAATAAAACTCTCTAAAGCATAGTAAGTCGTATAAGGTAGTTCTCTTGATTCCATTCCAACAGATGCAACGACATAACCACGACCTTCCAATTCAATGGTTGAGGCAACTGGCTCAAATGCCGTCACAAAATCTCCTGTTCCACCCAAAAAAGCACCTACCACCGCTGCAAATTGAATACTGGTATCAAATTGCACATCAGCCACAATACCTTTTTCCATTAATACAGATTCAAGCACCATGAACGGCATACCACCACGACGACCAGGTAATACATGAGCACCCCTCAAATCATCCCATGTGAAACTTGGTGAACGCCCAATGAGAAAACTTCCATCACGACTGGTTAATCCAGCAAAAATGACGGCATGATCGACTCTCCCAGCGTTGTAAACATAAATGGCTGCTTCTGGACCCGATAAGCCAATATCTGCTGCGCCTGAAAGTAAAGCGACCATCACATTGTCAGCACCATCACTGGTCACCAATTCGATCAAAAGCCCCTCCTCTTCAAAAAACCCCAATGCCATTGCCACATATTGAGGTGCATAAAAAACTGATCTTGTGACTTCTGAAAGTCGTACCGTCGTCAATTCATCTTCAACTTGAGATCCACAACCTACCAACAACCCAATAAACAATAAAGCGATCCACTTTTTCACCGTTATCCCTCCACTTCTCTTATTATTTGAAAAACATTTTGATCACAACTTGCTCAATAAGAACCACCATGCCGTATAACAGTGCTGCTAACACAGCCAAAATGATGACACTGGTCATGACCAAATCCATTTGAAAGACTTGACCACCATAAATAATCAAATAGCCTAAACCTGCCCTCGAAACTAAAAATTCTCCTGCGATGACCCCAACTAATGATAAGCCAATATTAATTTTTAAACAGTTGAAAAGCGTATGTAAATGATACGGAAAGACAATTTTCGTAAAAATCTGTAATTTACTAGCATGAAATGTCCGTGCCATCTTTAAAAATTCAGCATCCGTATTGACAAAGCCACTAAGCATTTCTAAAATGGTCACAACCAATGAAATCGCAAGTGCCATCACGATAACAGCCTGCATGCCTGCTCCCACCCAAATGATGATCACCGGCCCTAAAGCAATTTTAGGAAGCGCATTAATGACGACTAAATACGGTGCCATCACATCTGCCAAAAAGCTTGACCACCAGAGCGTAAACGCAATAAATATTCCCAAGGTAGCACCTAATACAAAGCCAATCATCGTTTCCAAAAAAGTGATGCCAATATGAAAAGGTAGCTGATTATTTCGGAAATTCAAAAGCGTACGCCAAATACGGCTAGGGCTACTCACAATGAAGCTATCAATTGTCCCCATAATCGCGCCTACTTCCCAAATCACAATGACGGCCAATAAAATTAAGATTTGAGTCGTCATAATCAGTCTTTTTCTTTTTTGTCGACCCTTTAAATATAACTGACGCTCTTTGCTTAAAATTTCATGATGATGCAGTTCTTTCTTTTTATTCATGCCTATCAAACTCTCTCCATATGTCATTAAAGTATGATTGAAACGCTGATGATGACCGTCGCTCAAGTGGTGTTTCATCTTGTTTAAAATCTAGTTTTATATCTTGACTAATGCTTCCCGGACGCTTTGATAACACAATAACCCGATCCGCCATTGAAATCCCTTCTGCAATATCATGCGTCACCATGATTGCCGATTTATTTTCCTGACGCAAAATGTTATACACATCATCAACAACCAACAAACGCGTCTGATAATCCAGTGCCGAAAATGCCTCATCTAAAAGTAACAGATCTGGCTTAATGGCCAATGTCCGAATAAGCGCCACACGTTGACGCATACCACCTGACAATTCACGTGGATACTTATCTTTAAAATCCCACAATCCATAAGTTTTCAACAACTTATCAACATTTTTTAAATGGTTATCTTCAAGTTTTCCACATAATTCCAATCCTAATTGTGTATTACTTCTAATGGTACGCCAATCTAACAAACTATCACGTTGTAACATATAACCAACGCCTAAAGCATCTCCTTTCATCTCTTTTCCATTTAATAAAATTTGACCTTTCGTTGGCTTAACCAACCCAGCAATCAATGATAAAACAGTCGTTTTTCCACAGCCAGAAGGACCAATAATAGATACTAATTCCTTATCTCTCACACTAAAATTAATATCATGTAATGCTTTCACTTCTCCTGATATCGTTTGATAGGTCAATCCAACGCCTTCAAATTTCAAAACCTCCTTCATTCCATCATCCCCTTCTTTTATAAATCCTCTTCCATTCACCATACTCTTTTAATAAGGTACGTTAAAACTGGGAGTTTGTTGAAGCCATTAGCCTATCCTTACATCCTTCTCTCCTGTACAAAAAGCTTACCCATTGATTTTAATATCACCCTTATACCTCCGGTATTTTTTCTTTTGCACAAATAAAAAACCTGTATCTCTTCTTTCATCAATCAAGATGTAAGCCTTGCTACAGGTTTTTTAATGTTATAAAAAGTGATCCTTTACCCGATTCCAAAATAAACCGTCTTTCCGTTTAACAAATTGAACATGCTGGTCAGACAAGGTCATATGAATGGCTGTTAATTGAGAAATATCCAATGCCAAATGATCCTGTGTCAGTGTCATGCCTTCCCAATTCTCAGATTCTAAAATAAGCTTTTGTTCTTTAGGAATAATCAGTGGGGAGCCAATTGTACGATAAGCATTGCTGTTAATCGAGGCGATTTCCGTTAATTGATAAATAGGTAAACTCGGATAGATCAACGCACCTCCCAGTGCTTTATTGTAAGCTGTACTACCTGTTGGTGAGCTTACACAGACACCAGTCCCTCTAAAGGACTCTAAAAACATATCATTAATGGTAATATCTAAATGCTGTGTTCGTTTTGCATTTAAAATTGTAAATTCATTTAAAGCATAACGGTAACGTGTTTTCTCTCCAGCGCAAAGTTTGGCTTCTAATAAAGGATATCGATAATTTTGGAGCTCATATGTTGTTAAAAATAAAATCAGCTCATCTAATTCTTCTGGAAGCCAATCGGTATAATAACCAAGATGTCCTGTGTGAATCCCGATAAATTTCACTTTGTTTAATTTTCCAGCATCTAAGTAGCTATGAATCGCCCTTAATACGGTACCATCGCCTCCAATCGTAAAGACGAGATCTGGATCATGAGGGTCGACCATAAAATTCTCTTTCATAAGTTTTTGCTCAAGCTTTTGCTTAATACGACTATTTCGCTCCGAATCATAGGTGAATACTGTAAATTTCATCGCTCTCCTCCATTAAAACCTCCTCTTCTTCTACACCCAACGCAAAATATCTGAAACTTCCATACGACGTGGTGCTTTTGTTTCTCCTTCTGCATAACCATAAACAATTAAAGCTGAAACGGTTTCTTTTTCTGAAAGACCAAGCAATTCAGCAATTCTAGCTTCATCAATAACACCAAAAACACAAGTAGCCACGCCTTTCGCATGAGCCGTTAAACAAAAAGTCTGGCATGCAATCCCTGAATCAAAGACTTCCCACTTTGCTGTATTCTCACCTTCCACACCATATTTATCAAGCTTTCCACTTTTTCCTTCAACAAAGCTTAAAACTGCAACGCCTGTTGCATGTCTCAACGTATCCATGTTATAAACAAATCCTTTAACACCGTCAACAGCAAATTTTTCGATGACATCTAAGTTATCAACGAGTGTCCACCTTGCTGTCTGAGAATTACCCCAAGAAGGCGCATATCTGACAATTTCAATAATTTCTTCCATTAATCCACGGTCAACAACTTCGTCTTTATACTTTCTAACTGACCTTCTACTTTTTATCATTTCAATAGCTTCCATGATGAACAACTCCTCAATTTTTTTATCCCATTAAATCATACTCGCAATAGCAAATTTTTGAACTTGGTTAATGTGTAAACAACGCCATAATATCTTCCCTTGACATGGACGTGATCGTCCCATCATTTCCTTCAACAAAAGCATCCGCTAAGTCCTTTTTCGCTTCTTGAAGCAATTGAATCTTTTCTTCAATACTCTCTTTCATAATAAGCTTAAATACTTGAACCGTATCTTCTTGACCAATTCGATGCGCCCTATCAGTTGCTTGATTTTGTGCAGAAGAATTCCACCAAGGATCAAAATGAATGACGGCCTCCGCCGCAGTTAAATTAAGACCCGTTCCACCTGCTTTAAGCGAAATCAAAAAGACTTCTGTATGATCTTCTTGAAAGCGAGCAACCAATTCACGTCGCTTTATTTTATCTGTCGCACCTGTTAGGACATAATGAGAAATCCCTTCTTGATTTAAAGCGTCTTGAATCAAAGCCAATACACTCGTGAAGCTAGAAAATAACAACACTTTCTTTCCATTTTCCTTTAGCCTACAAATCAAATCCATACAGGCTTCAATCTTTGAAGATGGCTGCTCAATATTCTCATACAAAACACGCGGTTCACAACAGATTTGACGTAACCTTGTTAACATCGCTAAAATCGCAATCGCATTAACTTTTTCCATTTCTAGTTTATCTTGTAACTCCAAATTAACTTGAGATAAATTTGCTAAATATAACTTCTTCTCTTCTTCTTTGAATTCAATTGTCAACGTGCTCTCTATTTTATCAGGTAATTCTTTCAAAACATCTTGCTTACGTCGACGCAAAATAAAGGGAGAAATCAATTTTTTTAACGCAAGTTGCTTTTGCTCATCTTTATCCTTCACAATGGGACGTTCATACTCCCGTGAAAAATACCCATAAGGAAATAAATAGCCAGGCATCAAAAAGTCAAAAATCGACCACAACTCAGCCAATGAGTTCTCAATAGGTGTCCCTGTCAATGCTAACTTATACTTCCCAACAAGTTCTTTAACAGATTGCGCATTCTTTGTACTTTGATTTTTTATGTATTGCGCTTCATCAAGAACGATGTAATTAAAGTGAATATCCTCATACAATGCCACATCACGACGAATATAGTCATAAGAAGTAATCAGCAAATCATAATCCCGATAACTTTGGATCGTCTCTTTTCTTTTTTTTGCTGTTCCGTAGACACTAGCCGCTTTTAAATCAGAAGAAAACTTCTTGATTTCATCCTCCCAGTTCAAAATTAAAGAAGCAGGCGCCACAACAAGACTAATTTGACCATCAGCTTTTCTCTGATCTAAAAGTGCGATCACTTGTAACGTCTTACCCAATCCCATATCATCAGCTAAAATACCACCAAACCCGTAATCAGAAAGCGTTCTTAACCATTGATAACCGTATTTCTGATAATCTCTAAGCAAATTGTCATAAATAGGTGAAAGTTCGTACTCAGTCATTTGGATATTTTCAAATCGCTCAATAACCCCTTTAAACAAATCACTTCGATTAAATTCAATCAAACTACGATCATTTTCAGCATGGGCATTAACACTAAAAGCATGGAACAATTCAAGATCCAAATGTCCATCTTTCATTTTTGTTGGATCGACTTGAAAACTCGTCAACATTTGGTCGACTTCCTCTAATTCATCAGCTTCTAAGTAGAGCTTTTCTCCATTCTTTAATTTGTGAAACTTCTTTTTACGCCGATAAGATGCCAAGACAGATGCCAATTCATCTCGTGGAATATCAAGACTATCTAAATTAATGCTCAAGAGATCATTTTTGATGGTGACCCCAGCCGTCAAATGAATCTTTCGTTTCGTTCCAACTTGCTTCAAAGCTTCACTCACATATACATTGGCATATTGTTGCAAATAAGGAAGACCTGAATTAACAAATGCTTGAACTTGATGTGCTTCATCCGTCAAGTAGGCAATTTTTGTTTTTGGATCCACTTCTGCATGGTTTTTAATATAACTTTCAATTTTGTGAGCACTTAAAGAAATATCAGCATTTTCTGGATCAAAACCGTGCTTTTCTATGCCATTTTCATAGCGATATCTGATGGTTGCATAAGTCCTCTCCTGTTCATCAATATCGGCATAAATTGAAATCTCATCTTCAGTCAATTGTTCCAATTGTACACCAGATAATTGAATAAAATTCCTAATATCTGATAAAACATAGATGAAAAAGTCATTAAAATTACTTTCATTGACAATCATTTCATTTTGCAAACTAAGGCGATAAATCAACCCCGCTGTTTTTCCTGCTTCATCTAATTTTGTCCTAACCAGTATACTTTGATGAAGGCGATGATCATAAGAAGCATGATAAAGATGATTTTGACCCAAAACATAACGATGTTTTGTCTTGAGGGTAATTTTGTAATAAAAACTCAGTTTTTCGATATGAAGCGTAGGTAAATCTAGCGCATCTTGAAGGATGAAATCGCGATGAGAAGTAGGGATTTCAGAAAAAATAGTAAAAAAATCATCCATGACACCATTCGTTAATTCTAGTTCTTTAATTGGATTTTTGTAATGACTGGTACTTTGAACAGCCAATACTTTTCTCATAAAAGCAATCATGGTCTTTGATGGTTCGTCAAAGTTTCTTTCATCATGTTTAAAAGCCAATTTCTTACCGTATTGAATAAAAGATGCGCGTGTGACATCCGTCAAAAAATTTTGAACATTTTTAATCATATATTGGGGACCTGTCACACCTCCGACTTTAAATTTCAATTTAAATTGACCACGATTCTCAATTAAACTCCCTTTAATACGATGCACACCAGAAACAATATTTTCTATTAATTCTCGCTCTGATTTTAATCGGTATGTTTCAATCACATCCATCATTTTTTCTGCTTCTCGGCGATTTTTCAATTCCATTTGCCAAATATATTTATCACTGTGGTAAATAAAAGGGAAATGTTTCGGAATGATCTTATTTATCGTCAACAAGATCAGTAACACATAAACACGCTCAGGTCTAAAAACATAATGATTGCTATTAAAATTCAAAACATTTCCTTCTAAACCTAACTGCATATTTAATTCAAATTCATGTTGATCTTCAATCACTGCATAAATTTTATAACCTTCAGTTTCAATATGCTGTATTTCTATGGCTTCAATTGCTTCGCTATCTCTTAGTCGTTCTGCCATGCGAACAAAATTAGGATTATGACTAAATTTTGATATTTCTTTCTCGTTAATGGTGAGCATTTCTCAACCCTCGCTTTTTAAATGTCCTTCTATTATAGCTTTTTTGGAAGTGGTTTTCCATACCTTAAAAGAAATTAATCATAAAAAATTCATACTCTCACATGAATTTCAAATTTTCATACAAGTTTTAATAATTTTTAGCCGCTAACGCTCATTAACTGCATGTTACCTTATTTCTAATTAAAAAATCCGCAGTCATTAACAACCAATGACTGCGAACCTTTTCTTATATCTTTTCGACTGTTAATTTAATACCATCAATGTATTTCGAATCAAGTCGCTTCATAATTTGACCTACAAATGCTTTATCCACATTGACATAAGTTTGCTTAGAACGGATATCAATATCACCTACTGCACGTGGTGGGACATTCGCATTTTTGCTAATCATGGAAACCAATTCTTTTGGACTCATGCGTTTTTTATTTCCAATGTTAAAAGCTAATCTAACTTCATGTTTACGTGGTCCCACACGGCGATCACGGTCTCTTCTCTCACCGCTACGTCCACCTCCTCGCTCATAACTCGTCACTTCTTCAATTGGTGCATACTTTTTGTCAATACCACCAATTTGCATATTTAATAATGAAGCTGCAACATCAACTAAGCTATGTCCTGCATCTACTAAATTACCTAAAATCTCATGTTCCTTAGAAAAATCGCTATTTTCTAAATTAGCCGTTAACTCGTCAACGAACTTATTAATTCTTTGATTTTTAATGTCTTGCGCATCAGGTAATGGCATTTTTTGCATTTTCGACTTTGTATAAGCTTCGATTCGACGTAATTTAAACATATCACGCCCAAATACAAATGTGATAGACACACCCGATTCACCAGCTCTACCGGTACGCCCGATTCTGTGAACATAGTTCTCTTCATTTAATGGGATGTCGTAGTTAAAGACTGCTTCAATGTTATTAACATCAATACCACGTGCTGCAATGTCTGTTGCGACTAAAATATTGACTTTCTTGCGACGAAACGCATGCATCACGCGATCGCGCTGAACTTGCTTTAAATCTCCGTGTAGACCTTCGGCAACATAACCTTCTGATTGCAACTTCGAAACCAATTCATCCACTTCACGTTTTGTATTTGTAAAGACAATTGATGACGTAATGCCCATGGCATCAATACAACGGATCATGGCTTGCACACGATCACGTGATTTTACTTCGATATAATATTGATCAATTTGACGGTTTGATAACTCTTTGGCTGCAACCTTAATGACTTCCGGATTTTTTTGATGCGTACGTGCGATCTTTAAAATCTCTGCTGGCATTGTCGCAGAAAATAAGACAGTCTGACGACCTTCTGGTGTTTCAATCAGGATAGACTCAATGTCATCTTTAAAGCCCATGTTTAACATTTCATCAGCTTCATCTAAAACCATAAATTTCAAGTGATCTAACTTTAACGTCCGACGCTTCATATGATCCATGACACGACCTGGTGTTCCAACAACAATCTGAACACCACGCTTTAAAGCACGAATCTGTGGATCATAAGATTGTCCGCCATAAACGGATAAAAGGTTGATCTCAGGATTATTTTTAGCAAACTTTTTCGCTTCATCATGTACCTGGACAGCAAGTTCTCTTGTCGGACATAAAATTAATGCTTGGACATTTCTATTTTTAGGATCAATTTTTTCTAAAATAGGGAGCATGAAAGCCGCCGTCTTACCCGTTCCTGTTTGAGCTTGACCAACAACATCCTGTCCTAATAACACAACAGGAATCGCCTGTGCTTGTATCGGAGATGGCACCTTGTATCCAATTTCTTCAATCGACTTTAAAGTCGACTCCGAGAGACCTAAATCTTTAAAACTTAAAACTTCTTCACTCATAATATTCCTCACTAACACTAACGTTTTATACTAATTCATGTTTAGAACCTTTGCATAAAACCGCCGAGATTTTCAGCCTAGACGAGCAAATATTTACCCTATGCGCTAGTCAGCTTGACATTTGATGTCGTAAGTCGAACTAGATTCTCAGATGTACAAAGCGAATGAAGTAATCGCAACGTACAAGGTATAGGATGAAAAGATCAAGTTTTTAAGGTCTTAAATGTGAATTAGGATGTCTTCAACTGATTTATTATATATGAATACTCGGATAATAGCAATATGATACCGTTTTTAATCAAAATAAATATGTTTTCCACAACATTATCAACAAGTTTTGGGTCTGGAAAAGTAGGCTGTGGAAAAGTTTTTTATCACATTTAAATTTTAGTTTTTAAACAGCTTCTTTAGCTAAATTATTCCATTATCACTGCTTCTTAGCCAGTTTTCAACAATTCCACATACTATCTAACTTTCATGAGATTAACTTCAGCATAAGTGAGTTAATAAAATCCCATTTTTTATACTTTCCCACATTTCCACAAAATTAAACACTAAATGCGGTGCTTCTTTAGTTTAGAAACGCTATCTTTTTATTATGGGTAAATAAATACTTAAAAATACAGAAAAATAAAAATTTAAACCTTGACTTATTCACCAATCTTTTATATAATAATCACACTGTCAATTTATCAATGACGTTATTTTCATGAAAATCGGAGGTGCTAAAGATGAAACGTACTTGGCAACCAAATAAAAGGAAAAGAGCTAAAACTCACGGATTTAGATCACGTATGTCGACAACCGCTGGGCGAAAAATTCTTGCTGCTCGTCGCAAAAAAGGTAGAAAAGCATTAACTGTATAACCACTTAGCTTATTTATTTAAGATGAGTGGTTTTTTCTTAATAAAAAAGGTGTTATGGAAAATGAAAAAAGCATATCGCATGAAAAAATCAGCTGACATAGAATTGGTCATGAAAAAAGGATTCTCTAAAGCAAATCGTACTTTTATTGTCTATCAATACAAAAACCCTATGGGAAAGGGCTACCGCGTCGCAATTTCAGCGCCTAAGAAACTAGGAAAAGCAGTGGCTCGAAATAAAGTTAAGCGACAAATGAGGGTCATTCTGCAACAAAACAGTCATTTATTAAAAGAAGGATTTGATTACTTTATTATCGCACGTCCTAATGTGTTAGAAATTGATTTTTTAACATTAATCAAACAAATGAAGCATGTCCTTCGATTGGTTCATCAACAGCCAGAAAAGAAGGTTAAGAAAAATAAATAAAGGTGATGCATCATGATTTCAGATACAATAGCAGCTATTGCAACCTCAACGGCTGGATCTAGCGCCATTGGGATTATCCGCGTCAGCGGTGAAGAAGCCATCGAAATTGTTAATAAACTATTTAAAGGGAAGGACCTGAGCACGCAAAAAAGTCACACCATTCATTATGGTCGGATCACTTGTCCTGATACGCATCTTATCATTGATGAAGTCCTCGTCATGCTGATGCGCAATCCAAAAAGCTTTACAATGGAAGATGTCGTTGAAATCAATTGTCATGGAGGGACCTTTGTCACAAAGCGAATCTTAGAATTGGTGCTTACGCATGGTGCCCGTCATGCCCATGCTGGTGAGTTTTCAAAACGGGCATTTTTAAATGGACGCATCGATTTAACAGAAGCGGAATCCATTATGGATTTAATCGAAGCAAAAAGTGATCATGCTTTAAAGCTGGCTGTTAATGCTTTAGATGGAAAAGTAACCCAGCTCATCAAAGCGTTACGTGAAGCACTTTTAGAAGTGATCGCAACGATAGAAGTTAACATTGATTATCCAGAATATGATGAAGTCGAAGAGATGACTCATGACAGTTTACGCCCTAAATCCCTAGCCATTCACCAAACAATGGCTCAATTACTTCATACAGCTAAAACGGGACAATTGATTAAAAATGGGCTAAAAACAGCGATTATCGGAAGACCGAATGTGGGAAAGTCAAGTTTGTTAAATCAACTGATGCGAGAAGACAAAGCCATTGTAACAAATATTGCGGGTACCACTCGTGATACAGTCGAAGGTTCTGTGAATATCGGTGGATTAACACTCAACCTCATTGATACAGCCGGCATTCATCAAACAGATGATCTGGTAGAATCTATCGGCGTTGAGAAATCTAAAAAGTTAATTGAAGAAGCTGAGTTAATCTTACTCGTATTAAATGCCAATGAGCCATTAACCGATGAAGATAAATACTTAGTCGAGATGACTGCACATAAACATCGCATCATCCTACTTAACAAATCAGACTTAACACAAAAAATCAAGACGGATGACCTTCCAGCTTACATTCTTACATCCATGACTTGTCAATCAGGCATCAGCCAATTAGAAGAAGCCATCAAGTCATTGTTTGAAATGAGTGAAATGAACGTTGAAGAAACATTCCTTTCAAATACACGCCATATTTCGACATTAAACAAAAGCATGACCGCAATCACAAATGCCATTGAGCAAATGCAAAAAGGCACACCCATTGACATGGTCGAAATAGATTTAAGGACTGCTTGGGAACTTTTAGGTGAGATTTTAGGTGAAGATGTATCAGATTCACTCATCGATGAATTATTTACAAAATTTTGCTTGGGGAAATAATTTGAGTTTTCTTCAACTTTTTAAGTCGATTATTCAAGGGTTATTCACATAAGCTTCGACAAATAATCCGATCATTTAACGAGTTTTCCCCATTTTCCACAGGAATTATTATTTTTATTTATTATCTTTTAAAAGTAATATTTAATTTATTTTAATGCCAATAAAACGCCCCTTTACACTAGCAAATTAACGAAAAAAAGTGTATAATGATAGGTACTTTACTAATCTAACAAAAAAGGAACATGCCTATGTTAAATTTAAAGACACAACAATTGGTTCAAAACGAAACAACAGAAGAAATTAGACATCTTAAAGTTTCTCAAATTATTCCAAACCGTCAACAACCAAGGTCCATCTTTAACGATGAAAAAATTTTTGAACTTGCTGAATCCATTAAAGAACATGGCATCATTCAGCCAATTGTTGTTCGTCAAATAGAAAATGGTTATGAACTTATTGCAGGAGAGCGACGTTTTAGAGCCATAAAATCATTAGACCTTGAAACAATTCCTGCCATCATTAAAAATTATGATGATGTGACAACCGCAAGTGTGGCCATCATTGAAAACATTCAACGTGAAGACTTAACATCAATAGAAGAAGCATTGGCTTATAAACAACTGATGACCATTCACGGGACGACTCAATCAGAACTTGCTGCTCAAATCGGGAAAAGTCAATCGACTGTAGCGAATAAAGTAAGGTTACTTAATCTCACTAAAGATGTTCAAAACGCTATTCTTGAACGAAAAATCTCGGAACGACATGCTAGAACGTTGCTGTCAGTTAAAGACGAAAAGTTACAAGTTAAATTTTTAAAAACAATTATTGAAAAAAATTTAAATGTTGCCCAAACTGAGCAATTAATCGAAGACTATTTAATTCCAAAAGAAAACAAACAAAAAGTTAAAACAATTACGAAAATACCGCGCAATTTCAAACTTGCTATGAATACATTTAATCAAGCTGCACAAATGGTTGAAAAAACAGGTGTAAATGTTGACACACATACAGAAGAAACAGATGATGCTTACATCATTACAATTTCACTTAAAAAATGACTAACAATCGATGCCCTTGACAAAAACTGCTTGGGCGCTCATCGCTTTTATAGCAGGAGGAAAAACAATGGGTAAAATTATTGCAGTAACGAATCAAAAAGGTGGTGTTGGCAAAACAACAACGAGTATTAATGTATCAGCAGCCCTCGCTTATTTAGGTTATAAAATTTTACTTGTGGATATTGATTCTCAAGCCAATGCTTCAACAGGAGTAGGCATTTATAAAGGTGTTACGAAGCATACCATTTTTGACTTACTGTTAGATGATATAGAACCTAAGTCAGCTATTTTGGCAACCTCAGAAAAGAACCTCTATTTAATTCCTTCTTCTCAAGAGCTTTCAGGCATTGATTCGTTAATCATGGCAGATAAAAAACGCGAGTTTAAATTGAAAGAAAAGTTAGAATTGATCAAACATGATTATGATTTCATTATCATTGATTGTCCACCATCATTGGGACTTCTGACCATTAATGCGTTGACTGCTTCAGATTCGACGTTGATTCCTGTTCAATGTGAATATTATGCTTTAGAAGGATTAACACAGCTTTTAAATACCATTCGGATTGTTCAGAAACGTTTGAATCCAAATCTTTCTATCGAGGGTGTTCTCTTGACAATGCTTGATCCAAGAACAAAGCTTGGTAAAGATGTCATAGATGAAGTAAGGCTTTATTTTAAAGAGAAAGTGTTTAATACAATTATTCCACGTTTGGTTAGACTAAGTGAAGCCCCATCATTTGGAAAGTCGATCATTGATTATGACTTGGCATCAAAAGGGGCTCAGTATTACATCAATTTAGCACAAGAGGTGGTGAAAAATAATGGCAAGTAGACTTGGTAGAGGTTTAGAAGCATTATTTCAAGAAAACGACATCAAAAATGTAGAAGAAATTCATCACATTCAAGAGGGGGAAGTCGTTTCAGAGTTAATGATGACTCAATTGCGTCCTAACCCTTACCAACCGCGTAAACATTTTGATGCTGGAAAATTAGAAGAGTTAGCCATCTCAATTAAGGAACACGGTGTTCTTCAACCCATCATTGTTAAAAAAGATATTAAAGGCTATATTATTGTAGCAGGTGAGAGAAGGTTTAAAGCATCTCAATTAGCAAAGCTAACGACAATTCCTGCTATCGTTCGTGAATATAGTGATGATTTAATGATGCAGCATGCACTTATTGAAAATTTACAACGTGAAGACTTAAATCCGATAGAAGAAGCAAAAAGTTACCGATTGATTATGCAAAAAATGAACCTCACCCAAGAGAAATTTTCTGAGAAAATTGGTAAAAGCCGTACTTATATTACTAATATGATGCGTTTATTAAATTTACCTGAATTTGTTACAGATCGTATTGAAACATCAGAAATTTCTGTCGGTCATGCGAAAATTCTTGCTGGCATAAAAGATGAAGAAATGATTTTAAAGTTTGCCATGATGATCAAAGAAGAACAGCTTTCAGTTCGTGAGTTGGAAGAAATGGTACGCGATGTCCAAGTATCACCTAAGCAAACGAAGCATCAAGAAAAATTACCTGAAGACACTTATATTAAATCACTAGAATCTCATTTGAAATCACATTTTGGAACAAAAGTTGCGATTAAAGATAAAAAAGGTAAGGGTCAGATTGTGATCAATTATTTATCAAATGATGATTTGAACCGTGTCTTAGAAGTATTGGGAATTGAACTGACATGAATCTTAACTTTTTAAATGAACTTCTTCAAGCTTTGATGAGTGCCTTCACAGGACAAATCATACGAGCCACTTTTATTTTAATTATTTTCACTGTTTTGAAAAAAGTGGTTAAGAGCCTGTTGAAAAAGCTCTTTTTGCTCAAGATTGGAAAGTTGAAAAGAACGACTCCAGAATCTCTTAAACAAAAAGAGACAATTAAACAATTGGTTTTAAATGTTTCTTCCGGCATCATCAATGTCTTAACCCTTATTTTGATTGTTTCCGTTTTTATTCCCATTGGATCATTGATGGCGAGTTTAGGTGCTTTTGCATTTGTTATTACATTTTCAATTCAGAACATACTTGGAGATATTGTTCGTGGATTTTTTATTATCTTTGAAGAAATGTTTCTAGTTGGAGATTGGGTTCAGATTGCTGGATTCAAAGGTGAAGTGTTAGAAATAGGGCTTAGAACAACAAAATTAAAACTTTTTGAAACAGATGAAATTGTTTTAATCTCCAATAATAACATTACGACGATTGTTAAATTAGATATTGACTTACTGATTAAAGAAAAGGAAGCGTCATTAGCAAGAGAAGATGCATAAACTAATAAATAGGTAGGTGGTAGTTATATGACTTTAAGATTAGATTGGAATTGGAAAGAAGAACTGGCAAATTCGATAACCCATGGGATTGGATGTGGTTTTAGTATTGCAGGCTTGGTGTTTCTAATCCTCAATAGTATGCGAGATGAATCCCACGGTATTTTAGCATTGATAAGTGTTATTATATTTGGATCAAGTATGATTTTGCTTTATTTATGTTCTACGTTACATCATAGCTTACCATTTGAAAAAACAAAGCGTCTGTTTACCATATTAGACCATTCAGCGATCTATGTTTTTATAGCTGGGACTTATACACCATTTTTGCTTATTACGCTTCAAGGCCTCCTTGGATGGACATTATTTGCAATTATTTGGGTCATTGCAGGAGCTGGCATTGTCTTTAAATCCATTTTTGCTGATCGTTTCATTGTCTTAGCAACCCTCGGCTATTTAGTTATGGGATGGCTCATTGTATTTGCTTGGGGACCTTTAACTGCAAACCTTGCGCCAACTGCAATGAATATTACACTTGCCGGCGGTCTATGTTATTCAATTGGAACTATCTTCTTTGGATGGGAAAAAATACCAGGGTTAAAAAAGCTAAAGTTTCCATTCGTTCATGCAGTATGGCATTTATTCGTACTTGCTGGAAGTGCATTTATGTTCTTTAGTATTTTATGGTTTGTCTAATCCATTTAAACCGATAGAACTTGAGATTGAATGATGGATTCATAATAAAAAAACGTCCTAATTTAAGTCATATGACTCAATTAAGGACGATTTTTTTTAGGTTTAAAACAATGAGATAAATGAGCCACGATATAGCATTGAGATAACCATAGCTAGTACACCAACCCCGATTCCGATGTATCCAATGACTTTATTCCCTTTTGCAACTGAAAAGCATCCCAATGCGATACCAACGATTCCTAAGAAAAGCGGGTAAGTAAATAAAGCTGCAATTGAAGCAAGCATGCTTAGCATACCAGCAATTAAAGCACCACTGGTGGAGTTCCCATCTGTTCCATCACTTGTAAGAAAATCAGTTGCAAATTCTGTATCGTTTTCTAAGCTACGATACTCTTTGTAAGGGGATCTGCCATAGCGTGAATTTATTTCATGATTTGGCTGTTCTTCATAATCTTTAAAATCATTCTTAAAATTATCCATTGATTCTTAGCTCCTTTGTTTTTAAAATCACGATTATTATTTGTAATATTTGTTGAATTATGCTTAAATTTTAAAAAAGATATTTTTTCGAAAATTGCAGTCTTTTTAGGAATAGCTATTTAGCTTTTTTTCTACTAAACATGCTTCTCTTTAGATGATTTTTTAGAGGTGAAATGATAACGTTTTGTTTATTTGTTTGTGATTCATAAGATGGCTTTTCACATAGAAAAGACCTTTTAAATGTGGTATAATTAAAGGGTTAAAAAAGTGGGTGATTTAAGTAATGGAAATCGTTGAAATTGACGGTGAATTTATGACGTTAGGACAACTTCTCAAGTTTGAAAACATTGTAGAAAGTGGTGGGATGGCTAAGCTCTTTCTTGCTGATTACGATGTCTTTATTAATGGAGAACAAGACCAGCGTAGAGGTCGAAAATTGTATCCAGGAGATCAGGTTCAAATTGAAGAAGTTGGAGACTTTGAAATCCAATCAAAGTCGTAGTAAGGCGTGATAAATTTGTTTATTAAAAAGTTATCGCTTAAAAATTTTCGAAATTATGCTTCGATGGAAGTTGAATTCACAAAAAGTATTAATTTAATCATGGGAAATAATGCTCAAGGAAAAACGTCTTTGATTGAAGGTATTTATGTCCTTTCAACAACTAAATCTCATCGAACATCGAAAGATATTCACATGGTTCGCTTTGGACAAGACTTTGCTAAAGTTGACACGGTTATTCAAATTCCCGACGATGAGGAGATACAGTTAAGCTTGTCTATTACAAAGCGAGGAAAGACAGCTAAGTATAATGGTATTTCTGCTTCTAGGCTTTCTAGCTATATTGGTAAGCTGAAGATCGTCTTCTTTGCACCAGAGGATTTAGAACTAATCAAAGGATCTCCTACTGTCAGAAGGAAGTTTTTGAATATGGAGATTGGTCAGATTGATTCCGTTTATCTTCATCATTTGAGTTCTTATGGGAAGATTTTAAAACAGCGCAATGAACTTCTCAAAAATTATGTTGAATCTGAGTCAAACCAATTAATGTTAGAAGTGTTGACTGGGCAGTTAATTCCACATCTCATCTATCTTTTAAACAAGCGCATTTGTTTTTTAGCATTGCTTGAGTCTTACGGAAAAGAAATCCATGCTTTTATTACTGATTCTAAAGAAGAAGTATCTTTTAAATACTTTAATTCCATGCGTGTTGAGGATATAACTGAAAAAGCGTTAATGGAGAAATTCGAATTATTATATGCCAGTGATAAGCGCATGCGTACGACGACTGTAGGTGCACATCGCGATGATTTCTCTATTTACCTTTCAGACATGAATGCGCACGAATTTGCCTCTCAAGGGCAGCAAAGAACATCCATTCTATCAATTAAACTGGCTGAAATTGATTTAATCCATGCAGAGACAGGTTGTTACCCTGTTTTATTATTAGATGATGTATTGTCAGAGCTTGATTCGAATCGACAAGTCAAGTTACTTGCCAGTACAAGAGATAAAACACAAACATTTATAACGACGACATCAATATCGGGAATTTCCGAGGAAATTATCGGTTCTTCGGATGTGTTTGTCATTGAAGATGCAAAGATAGGTGATTATTGTGAATGAAAAAGTAGAACAGAGTTATGATGGTAGTAATATTCAAGTTTTAGAAGGATTAGAAGCAGTCCGAAAACGACCGGGTATGTACATCGGTGGTACTGATAAAGGTGCATTACATCATTTAGTATGGGAAATTGTGGACAATTCAATCGATGAAGCATTAGCCGGTTATTGTGATGAAATTAAGGTTGCCATTACAGAAGAAAATGAAATTACAGTAACAGATAATGGACGTGGAATCCCAGTTGATATTCATGAAAAAACGGGGCTATCAACAGTCGAAACAGTCTTTACCGTTCTTCATGCTGGTGGAAAATTCGGTGGAGGAGGTTACAAAGTTTCTGGTGGATTACATGGTGTGGGAGCATCAGTGGTTAATGCGTTATCGGCGTACTTAGAAGTGACGGTTAATCGAAATGGGAAACAGTACTTCCAACGTTTTGAAAAAGGTGATGCAGTCAATCCTCTTGAAGAAATTGGAACATCAGAATCGAATGGAACCTTTGTTAAGTTTAAACCTGATTTAACCATTTTTGAGGAGACGGGCATTTATGAATATGAGATTCTTAGGCGTAGAGTGAGAGAGCTTGCATTCTTAAACAAAGGTTTGCGTATTAGTATTGAAGATCAACGCGTTGATCAACAAAGAAAAGATGAATACCATGCAGAAGGTGGGATTTCAGAATACGTGTCGTATTTGAATAAAGGAAAAGATGTCTTACATGAAGAAGTCATTCAAGCAGAAGGTGAGATTGATGGTATTCAAGTTGAAGTCGCCATGCAATACAACATTGGTTTTGCAGAAGGAAAAATTTATTCATACGCGAATAACATTAATACGCAAGGTGGTGGAACTCATGATTCAGGATTTCGTTCTGCTTTAACACGTATTGTCAACAAGTATGCAAAAGAGATGAATGTTTTAAAAGGCGATGACACGTTAACAGGTGAAGATATTCGTGAAGGGCTGGTCGCAATTGTTTCAGCGAAGCATCCAGATCCACAGTTTAAAGGTCAAACAAAGGATCAACTGGCCAATAGTGAAGTTCGTAAAATTACAGATAATGTTTTTGCTGCTGCTTTTGATCGTTTTATGTTGGAGCAACCTAAAATAGCGAAAAACATTGTTGATAAAGCATTACTTGCAGCGCGTGCACGTGCTGCTGCTAAGAAAAGTCGTGAATTGGTTCAACGAAAATCACCACTGGAATCATTGGGATTAAAAAGTAAATTAGCAGATTGCCAATCAAAAGATCCTTCTATTTCTGAGGTTTATATTGTCGAAGGGGATTCAGCAGGCGGTTCAGCAAAGCAAGGAAGAGATAATAAATTCCAAGCGATTTTACCTTTACGTGGTAAAGTTTTAAATGTTGAAAAAGCAAGAATTAACCAGGTGTATGCGAATAATGAAATTAAAAGTATGATCCATGCCATTGGTACAGGTGTTGGTGATGATTTTGATTTAGAAAAAGCACGTTATCATAAAATTGTGATTATGACTGATGCGGATGTAGATGGTGCACATATTCG
>WRKJ01000067.1 GCA_009778135.1 Defluviitaleaceae bacterium | reverse complement strand
CGACGGTAAACCTTATTACGATCATGAGGTGCTCATGAATATTTACCATGACATTAGTTTAGCCTATTTCAAACTTGGTGTTGAATTTGCTGACTTACTGAAAAGCTGAAAGAGGTGAGATCAAAATGATTCATTTAGGAAGAAGCCCAGATTTTGCCCGAGAGCATCCATGGATAATTGCTTTAATCATCACATTGGGCATTATCTTCTATTTGATTGATAGACTTAGCAGAAGAAAATAAGCCAATTGACAATTCATTTTTCTTGACATCGTACGAAACTAATGATAACCTATCTAAAGCATTGAAAGTTCGCTAAAAAAATATTATAATAGACAGCGTATTTAGAGATAAAAACTGGTACTATGTCAAGAAAAAGGACAGTATAAATGGAGTTTGATTTGCTTAATGAGATTTCTTTGATTAAGCTGTGAAAAGACTCAATGCTAGCATTATCGTAACAATTGTCTTTACGACTCATACTTGGTGTGATTTTGTATTCACTGAGTATTGATTGATAAGCTTGGCACAGTAATCGAATAAGGAAGAAAACTTACGCCATCTCCCTCTAAGAACTGTACGTGATAGTTTCCCATCATACAGCTAACATGCCTATGCAGCAAGTTAAGCTACTCGTTTTTAGGTATTTCATGGGATATTGGAACAATAGGCGCATTTGTTCGGCTATTGGGGGGATGACTCCGATGATGAAGCGAAATCAGTATTTTGACCAGCATTGTCATAAAACTGCACAGTTAGTTGCTTAGCGTTAGCACTAACTGGTGTCAACTAAATTTGACAATATCAAAATTTGGATTGAGCTTACTTCAGCACGGAAAGGATATTTATTTATTAAAGAAAAACAATGAATGGAGGGGTAGATTTAAATCACATGAAATTGCTTGTGGTTATATCCAAGCAAATAAAATACTAATTGGTTGGGCACAAAAAGAGCCTATTATACCAATTGTTGAACATCGAACGGTGAATTTCATGGATCATAAATTTAGTGAACAATGAAAAAGATAAGTTTGGTAATTTTTAACTATCCAAGCAAAACGATTGACACGGTCTGCTTTTTTCAATGAGCGAAGTTTTAAATACAAAACAGTTGAAACAAAAGGATTTTAACCAATTTTTGAAAGATGTTGAACTTAAAGTGGTCACCAGTAAAGACTAGGAGAGGCTTACAATGAATTTTACTTACGAACCTTTGAACACACTTAAAAAAGTGGATGAGAATATTTGGATTATAGATGGTGAAGTCATTAAAATGAAAGTATTAGCTTTGAGTGTTCCTTTTTCTACAAGAATGACGATAATAAAATTAAAAAACGGAAAGTTATGGTGCTATTCTCCAATTGAACCAACCCAGCAGCTGTTAAAAGAGGTTAATCAATTAGGAGAAGTTGGCTATCTCATTTCACCGAATAAGCTTCATTATGCTTATATACAAAAATGGCAAAAGGAATATCCACTTGCTCTTACTTATGCCAGTCCTGGTGTTAAGAAGCGATCTTCTTCTAAAAAGCACCTGATTCATTTCACACATGAGTTACAAAATCATGCACCGGATGAGTGGGAAAAAGAGATTGAGCAATTGATTTTTAAGGGTTCTCCCATTTTAGAAGAAGTCGTCTTTTTTCATAAAGGTTCAAAAACGCTTATTTTAGCTGACTTAATAGAAAATTTTGAAGGAGAAAAAATAAAGAGTCGTTTTTGGGGATGTGTTCATAAAATAGGTCGTATTGCAGCTCCAGATGGACAAACACCTTTAGATTATCGCTTATCATTTATTAATAAAAAAGAAGCTAGGAAGAACTATAAGCAGATGTTAAATTGGAAGCCTGAAAAAATAATTATTGCTCATGGACGTTGGTTTGAAAAAAATGGTGTTGAAGAGCTTAGAAGAGCATTCAGGTGGTTAGACTAGCAGGAGCGTTGATTGATCTCTTAACTGGCTTGGACTTTGTAAGAGCCATTTGTGATACAGTTTTTTATATGCAGAGCTATCTACTATAGAAAAACAACGTTTTGTTTCACCACAAAGCAGTGTGCTTGAGGCGTTTATGTTGCAAGTTACATGCTTTTAAATGATGTTAAATGAGCTTCAATCTATCACTTCACAAGCTGTGCTCATGTGGTTTCCAATTTTTTTGAAATTATTTTGTATTTACCTCTTGCAAAGCGATGGGGTTTGTGGTATCATATTCCTTGTTGGTTTTGATGTTTGGTGTTGTGATTTTGCGATCATGGCGGAATCGGTAGACGCGCTAGCTTGAGGGGCTAGTGGGAGCAATCCCGTGGAGGTTCAAGTCCTCTTGGTCGCACCAAATAAAAAATTAACCGAATATAAAAAGTGGAGTAGTACTCAAGTTGGCTGAAGAGGTGCCCCTGCTAAGGGTATAGGTCGTTAACGCGGCGCGAGGGTTCAAATCCCTCCTACTCCGCCATTTTTTTTATTATTCCTTTTTACGTTATCACTTCTTGATGAAAACGTCGAATACGTGTATAATGTGAAAGGTTTGACTATCACTATTGTAATCATATCCGTATGGATTACAATAAATCTATTTGAAAGAAGATGAATCATCAAATGTTGATGGCTAGTTTGATTTTATTACCTGTTATTTTTGGAATTGTTTTGTATAAACTTCCGCTAAAATTAGGAAAAGTTGTGTTGCTAGGTGTTCAAGCTTGTTTACTTGCACTGGCAGTTTTTTTGTTTTTACAAACTGGAGATCATCAAGAACTGTATACGATTTTAGGTGGAGATCACCTTATTTTGAATATTGTCCTTCGAGCAGATCGATTGTCCATGTTACTTGTTTTGACCAATAACTTCTTATTTGGTCTAGGCTTTGTCTATAAGATGAGAGATAAATTCTTTGACGGAAAGATCATGTTACTCTATTTGATTTTACAAGGGTTAACAAGTGGGATTTTCTTAACTGATGACTTCTTTAACTTATTTATCTTTTTCGAAGTATCAACCGTTTTAACGACACTACTGCTCATGTTTAAAAAAGAAGGTCGTGTGGTGTATGATGCGTTGTATTATTTAATCACGCAAATGATTTCAATGATGTTTTTCTTACTTGGCGTCGGGTTTTTATACCGCATGTTTGGCATGTTGTCTATTTCAGGTGTTGCCCATTTGATTCCTTATGCCATCGCTGATGGTCGAGCTGGCGAATTGGTCTTGCCCTTTTCATTAATGATGGCGGGGTTATGCTTTAAACTCGGTATTTTCCCGATGCATGGTTGGGTATCAAGGGCTTATGCGCTAAACAGTGCACCGATTACGCAGATTGCCGTGATGTCATCCATCATGATGAAAACCTCTTTGTATTGGTTGTTCCATTTTCATGAGATGTTTTTAGCTGCGTTTGATTATTCGTTACTTTTTATTGTTTTTGCAGTGGCTACGTCGATTTACGGTGCCATCAAAGCGATCAGTCAGAAAGATCTTCGACTGATGTTAGCTTATAGTACGGTCTCTCAAGTTGGATTTATGTTAGCAGCTCGTTTCTTAGGCGATACCTATTCAGTTGTAGGGAGTTCATATCATATTATCACCCATGCGCTTTTTAAGATGCTGTTGTTCTTGTCACTTGGGTTGATCATCAGAAAATATAAAACGGCAGATATTCGTGAGATTCGAGGTCTCATGAAAAATGTGCCCTTTGCAGGCGTCTTGACCATCATTGGGATGCTATCTATTACGGGATTTCCTTTTACAAGTGGAAGTGTTTCGAAATACTTCATGTCAGCAGGTCTCGGTCATATCTGGCTCGAAGTGCTCTTTTGGGTGATGAGTTTCTGCACCATTTTAGTCTTTGTTAAGTATGCGAAAATCTTTTTGCCGACAGTCGAAACAGAGAAATTCGCCATTAAACGGGTGAAACAGTTCACATTGCTATTGTTGACAGGGGTAACACTGTTACTCGGTGTTGTCATGAATCATGGGATTAACTTTTTACTCGGTGTCAACTTCACAATCGATATGGGGGACTTTTTAATGAAGGGCTTTATCTATGTCGTGCTGGTCGTTGTCGCAACATGGTTTTATAAGCAATTCTTATATAAAAGGCCCGTTGTTTATGAAAAGATTGAACATTCGCTTTCGTTTTCAAAGATGTGCTTTGTTTTAATGATATTTTTTACAACACTTGTCGTTTATGGCTTACTGGTGGTGAATTAAATGAAAAATAGTAGATGGGTAAAGTATGCAGAGTTGATTTCTCTTTTTGCAATCGTTTATGTGATTTTAAATGAATCGTTAAGCTTTTTAACAGTGAGTTTGGGTATTGTCGTTGGCTTTTTGGCCATTTGGTTGACCAATAAAATTTTAGATATCGACTATGTCGAAATGTTTCATATTCGATCATCACTTATTTTGATTTATGCTTGGGTCATCATCAGAGATACTTATGTCATGGGTTGGGATACCATCGTTCGAACGTTTAATGGCAAGATGGAACCTAATTTTATTAGGTATAAAAGTAAGTTGAACGATGAGTTTTTAACCGCTTTATTGGCGAATGCGATCACGATGCCACCTGGTACCATTACGGTGGATCGCCAAGATCGCGAAATGACGATTTTAACAGTAGGTCTTGACAAAGATGAATTTGTTAAAGCGACTTATGAAACCATTGAGAAAAAGTTTGAACGGTTTGACGTGAAAGGTAAGGGTTGACATGTCATTTTTACAACTGATGATCACAGCATTGTTAGTAGCTTCCATTATTTTTAGTTTTTCGATTATTAAAGCACGCAATAAATGGAAAAGGTTGGTTGCTTATTCCCTTGTCTCCGTGAAAGTCATCATGATTATTGTGTTATATGCTTTGATGACAGAAACGACATTCTTTTTAGATGTTGCTGTTGTTTATGCACTTTTAAGTTATATTGGGATTATCGTCATCGCAAACTATATGTTAGAATGGAGGAGGCCTAAATAATGAATGTTTTAATTGGAGACATTATCATTGGGATCAGTGTGGTGATGGTCTTTATTGGGATGTTTGGTTTTTATCGCTTCAAAGATTTTTATTCAAAATTGTTGGCTTCTGCAACCATTGATACAACGGCTTTGGTGACTTTTTTAATCGGTGCCATGATTCGTGGTGGGTTAACATGGGGCACGCTTAAAATTGCGCTTATCTTTGCCATTGTGTTGGTTTTAAATCCAGTGATAACGAGTAAAATTGCTTTAAGTGCCCGAGATAATGAAGTGGTTAAAGAAGACGAAAGAATGGCAGCATTAGAAAAAGAGAAAAGGGGTCGTTAGTCATGGAGTTTATACAGTTGGTCTATGTACTGATCATTATTTTTGCTTTTTATAGCGTTTTTGCAAAAAACTTGAAACGTGCAGTGATTGGCAGCGGTGTATTTGGTTTGTGGATTTCCATTGCTTATATGTTATACCATGCACCAGATGTTGCCATTGCAGAAGCAGTTATTTCCAGTTCACTTGCGACGATTTTGTTTGTTGTCAGTATGAAAAATTATGATGATATTTCAACAAAGCTGCCGAAATTAAATGTAAAGCGAAGCATCATGTATGTGATGATCCTATTAAGCTTCGGTTTGGTTGCTTATTTGACGTATACGTCGATTCCATTTATTGATTCTGATTTAGGCATCTTGGTCATGAACAGTTTCTTTGAACATGGTGCGCGTGTTAATCCTGTTACGGGTGTTGTCCTTTATTATCGTGGGTTTGATACGATGTTTGAAGCGTTACTGTTACTCGTTAGTAGTGTCGGTGTTGTTCATTTGGTCAACGCTTCGAAAGCAAAGAAAAAGTCGGCGATTTATGAAGATGATCCTTGGCATGAAATACCTGATTTTGGAACAGCCACTAAGTTTTATAGCTATGCAGAGAAGTTAACGAAAGGGTTAATTACTGGAGATAAGAAGGAACGGTCAGTCACGTTACGACATAAAAAGCATCCTTCTGCGGTTATGACAATTACATTTATATTGCCTATTCTCGTGTTGGTCAGTATTTATTTAATGCTTAGTCAACCGATTGCACCAGGTGGTGGGTTTCAAGGTGGCGCTCTTTTATCTGCTACATTTGTAAGTCATTACTTGATCATGCCTGACCATCCGGTGAGCATTAGGTTTTTAAATTCAATTGAGAAATTTTTATTCCTTATTTTATTGGCCATTATGATCAGTTTCGTCTTAATGGGTCTGATTGTGATCTTCCCGAATTTGTATGTGTTTTATTTTATTTTGACGGATGCGGTTTTAGGGGTTAAAGTATTTTGTGGGTTATCGATTATGTTTTTAAGCTTTGCGAGAGAGCATAATAAAGTTTAAAAAAGCTTATTTTGAAAAGTAGCATGAACAACAGTTGTGCTACTTTTTTTAAGGTGTTAAGGAGTATGGGATGAAACGAAACGGCGATTATGTTAAATTTCAAAGCATGTATTTTATTTTTATCAGTGGGTTAGGTTTTTTCTTCCCGTATTTTAATGTTTATTTGGAGCAGTATCTGGGTTTTTCTGGACGTGAAATGGGACTTGTTATTTCAATTAGTTTGATGACGTCTGTGGCAGTAAGTCCGATATGGGGTGCTTTGTCTGATCAGACGAAGCAATATAAACTGATGTTAAAAGTCTTGTTATTGATGTATGCTTTAGCAGCTTGGTTGTTGTTTCAAATGAATCATTTGTTTTGGGTGATTTTGTTTACGACGGTGATGGAAGCTGTTGGGATCGGGATGGCACCGATGCTTGATGTACTAGCAGTTGATTATTGTGAGCGAACAGGGAAAGATTTTGGGAAATTGAGAATTGCAGCTTCCATTGGGTGGGTTTTAGGAAGTTACTTGGCTGGCTTCTTTATGACGACTTTGTTGTTTGACATTGGAATCGCCATGTTTGGACCGTTAATTGGGTTAATGACACTTGCGTTCATGATTGCGATATTCATTCCTGATTTGGCAGATAAAGAAGTTGATCAAGAAGAAAATTTACGACATGCAAGCGAAAAAGCGCCGATAAAACTGTTGTTCCAAAATAAAGCTTTTGTCTTTTTAATGGTTTTTAATTTTTTGACGCTCTCGCTGATTGATTCGTCTGTTGCATTTGCTGGTAATCATTTGGTCAGCACATTAGGTGCGGCACCTGCTGTTATTGGTTGGATGAATGCCATTTCGGTTTTGCCTGAAGTTGTTTTTTTCTTATTTGCGACCAAGTTGATGTTAAAAATGGGGTTTAAGAAGTTTTATTTGTTAGCCGTTATGACGTTACTGATACGATTTGCAGTTTATGCCATGACAGAAAGTGTCTTTTTATTTTTACTGGTCGGTGCAACAGGTCCGCTTATCATGGCTGCTGCGGTTATTGGCAACTTTTTGTACATTAAAAAACATGTTCAAAGTCAGTTAACAGGGACAGCGTTTATGATTAATGCTGCGATTTTAACATTGGGTCGTGCTGTTTTCAGTTTGATCTTTGGCGTGATTTATGATTGGTTTGGGAGTTTCATGCTATTTAAATTTTCAATGGTGTTTTTTGTGATGGCTTTGTTGATTTTACTACCGACACGTCATTTTGATGTTTTCCATCAGACTTCAAAACAGATGGTCGATTTCCCTGAAGCTTAAGCATCAGTTTCATTATTTGTCGACTGGGTTTAGGAAAAGTCTACACTGCTGTTTCGCCGTGTAGACTTTTTTTTCATCTGTGTGAGGCAGTCGAGTACGCTTTTTCATCGTGTGACGATTGTTCGCTTAAATGATTTCATAACCTTCGTTTAGTCGTTGTGTCAATAAGTGTTCATTGGCCAACATGCCGTATCCAACCCATAAGCCGGTACTGATCCCACCAGGCAATTCAATGTTTATCAGGTATAAGATGACTTCGAGTAATAAAATCAACGTCAGGATGATGACAAAAGGTTTCCATTGACGCCTGATTAATAATGCGATCAAACCAAAAATAGCGACGGTCCATGAAAAACCATTTTTAATGCGAATCACTTTTTGTGTAAGCGGATGTTTTAAATAAGTAACTTTTTCGTTGCTCACAGAATCACTCCTTTTTATGAACGCAAGCCGCGTCCTTTTTCAATGAGTCGATAACAAATCGTAAACAAAATAATAACAAAGAAAGCAAGGATGGTCATGCTCATCCATAAAGGCATATCGCCCACACCGAGAAACCCGTAGCGGAAGCCGGAGATCATATAGACGATGGGGTTGAAACGAGAAATGAATTGCCAGACGGGTGGTAACAGCGAGATGGAATAAAAGACGCCTCCCAAATAAGTGAGCGGTGTTAAGACGAAGGTTGGTATAATGCTCACATCGTCAAAAGATTTGGCGAATAGACCGTTTAACAATCCTGCGAGGGAAAAGACCAATGATGTCATCAACACGGTAACGAAGACAACGAGCCATGAAGAGACGTTGATGGGTACAAAAAAGAGCGAGATGATGGTGACAAAGAGTCCTGCTAAAAGTCCACGGGTCATCCCACCAACTAAAAATCCACCCATGATAATGGCCGTCGGAACAGGTGCCACGAGTAATTCTTCAATGTTTTTTTGAAATTTTTGACCGAAGAAGCTAGAAGAGACATTGGAATAAGCGTTGGTGATGACGGCTTGCATGATCAGACCAGGCACGATGAACTGCATAAATGAGAATCCCCCCATTTCACCAATGCGTCCACCGATAAAGTTACCAAAAATAATGAAGTACAAAGAAGTGGTAATGACGGGTGGGACTAAGGTTTGAACCCATATCCGCATAAAACGATTAATTTCTTTTCTAACTAAACTTAAAAATGCAATGCGATATAAAGAAAACATGTCTAAAACCTCCAATATAAATGTGTTGTTTAACTTCTTTCACCGTTACCCGTTAACCGGACAAATAATTCTTCTAATCTGTTTGCTTTGTTTCGCATGGATGAGATTTTGATTTGTTGGGCATTCAGCTGGGCAAAGGCATCATTGATGCCTTGTTTTTGGGTCACTTTGATTTCAAGGGTCAAGTCGTCGATCAGTTTGTGTTCATAGCCTGTTAATGTCAGGGAAGTTGGCTTTTTCTCTAAATCTAAAATGAAAGTTTCGACTTCTAAATGGCTTAACAATGTTTTCATCGATGTATTTTCGATGATTTCACCATGGTTGATAATCCCGATGTTGCGACAAAGCATTTCTGCTTCTTCTAAGTAATGGGTCGTTAAAATAATGGTGGTCCCTGCTGCGTTGATGTCGCGTAAAAAGTCCCACATGGAGCGACGTAGTTCGATGTCAACGCCTGCGGTTGGTTCGTCTAAAATCAAAAGTCGTGGTTCATGCATGAGGGACCTGGCAATCATGAGTCGACGTTTCATCCCACCGGATAGCATGCGTGCCCGCGCGTCTTTTTTGTCCCATAAGTCGAGTAATTTTAAGTATTTTTCAGAGCGAGTCATCGCTTCTCGACGGGTAACGCCGTAATACCCGGCTTGGTTTACAACGATTTGTCTCACTGTTTCAAAGCCGTTAAAGTTAAACTCTTGTGGGACAATGCCGATTTGTTGTTTGGCTTTCACCAATTCTCGATCAAGGTTATATCCGAAGACAGAAACTTGGCCAGCAGTTTTGTTTACAAGGGATGAAATAATCCCAATAATGGTTGACTTTCCAGCGCCATTTGGACCGAGGAGTGCGTAAAAATCTCCTTCTTCGACACTGAGGTTGATGCCTTTCAACGCTTCTTTCCCGTTGGAATAGGTCTTTTTTAACTCATGAATTTCTAAAGCAGTCGTCATGTTATTACCTCACATTTTATCGTTATCTTTACTATTTTACCAGAGATGGTGAGATTTTGAAATGTTGTTTTTAACTTTATATCCGCTTTCATCTTGTTTTGAAATGCATTTTGTGGGATAATAAGAGCTATCAGCTTTATGAGAACGTTGGATTTGAGTCAGCACGTGTTGAGCTCAAATAAAAAGAAATCATGCAATTTTAATAGAAGTGTTTTTTACAACGAGTCGATAAAAATTTAATAGATAGAGGAGTTTTTTTTGTGATGCAAAATAAGCAAGATAAAGTGAAGATCTTTGCTTTAGGGGGTCTTGATGAGGTAGGAAATAATTTATATGTGGTGGATGTGAATGAACGGATGTTTATCCTTGATGCAGGGATGAAGCATCCAGGGGGAGAAATGTTTGGTGTCGACGCCGTTATTCCTGATTTTAATTATTTGGTCGATAATAAAGCACGCATTAAAGCCATTTTTTTGACACAAGGCCATGATGAACACATGGGATCTATTGCGCAATTGTTAACGGTGATTAATACGCCTGTTTATGGAACGAGATTGACCATTGCATTGGCTGAAGATGCGCTTATCGAAGCAAAAATGGATGTGAATCAGTATCAGTTAAATGTGATTAGAGATGAGAATACCCTTTATTTTGATGGCGTCAAGGTTTCATTCTTTAAAACGACGCATAGCATCCCGGGCTCCATTGCGGTCTGTGTTCATACGTCGGCAGGTGCTGTTGTTTATACGTCGGATTTTATTTTTAATCACAGTGTCAGCAGTCGTTATCAAACCAATTATAATCGCATTAGTGACATTGCCAGACAGGGTGTTCTTTGTATGTTAGCAGAAAGTGTCAATTCTGAAAGTGTGGGTCATGCTTCGACGGGAGATACGCTGGAATACACATTTGAAGAAGCATTTTCTCATGCAACGGGTCGCATCATTTTTTCTTTGTTGTCAACAGATTTACACCGGATTCAAATGGTTGTGGATTTGGCCATCAAGTATAATCGGAAAGTGGCCATTACGGGTCGGCGTATGCAACGTTTAATTGATTTGGCTGTTAAGTTAGGTTATTTAAAAATACCCAAACCAGTTCTGATGAGTCTAGGTTTTATGAATGCGCATCGAGACAACAATTTACCGAATATGGTTGTGATTACAACGGGAACACGGTTTGAACCGTTTATCAATTTAACGCGCATGATTAAAGGACATGATCGTTTTATCAAAATTCAAAAGACAGATACCGTTGTGTTGGCGATTACGGCTCAACTTGGAACTGAAACACGTGCTGCACGTACGATGGACATGTTGTATCGCACGGATGCCAATGTCATTGCGGTTAATAAAAATTTATTACCGCCATCTCATGCGAGTAGTGAAGATTTGAAGTTAATGATGAATTTATTAAAACCGCAGTATGTCATTCCTGTTAATGGTGAATATCGACATTTGATGAGTCATGCAAAAGTGGCGCGTTCGATGGGTTATGATGATGAAAATATTATTATTTTAGATAATGGGGAAATGGCGTTATTTGAACAGGGGCAATTGGTGATTCATCCTGAAACGATTGAACTCGAAGAAGTGTTGGTTGATGGGCATGGGGTTGGTGATGTGGGAACTGTTGTTTTAAAAGACCGTCAGATGCTGTCCAATGATGGTGTTGTTGCCATTGTCATTAATTTGAATCGGAAGACGAAGAAAATTTTAAATGAGCCTCAGATTGTGAGTCGTGGTTTTGTCTTTGATGCAAAAGATGCTGATTTGTTTGAAGAAGCTAAAAAAATTGCCCGTGCTGTTTTAGAAGAAAAGACAGCGGCAGGCAGTCGTTATTTTAACTGGCAAGATTTGCGATTTGAGATGCGTGATCGGGTCGGGAAGTTTATTTACAAGACGACGAAACACCGCCCGATTGTGATTCCGATTATTGAAGAATTTAATTTGTAAAAGAAAAGTGGAACTAAACATTTCATTTTCCGAGAAAGTCGTTTTGCGTCTAAGTTCTCATGGTTAGGTAATGAAGTAAAGGTAAAGATTCAACGCTGGCGAGTTGCTGGCGTTTTCTTTCATAGAGAGTAGGTGAAGCAGTGGCAAAAAAGAAGAAAGCAAAAGAGAAAAAAACAGGTATTAGTGGCTTTGTACAAGAGTTGATCGGTCTCTTTATTTTTGTCTTGACGATTTTGATGATGGGGAATTTGGGGTTGATTGGCGTCTTTTTACGACGTGTGAGCGTTGCTACTTTTGGTGATTTCTTTTGGTTCTTTGGATTGATCATTATCGCTTTTTGTTTTCATATGATTGTTGCACGCAGCAAGCCTTCTTTTTTTGATGTGAAATACATCGGTGCTTATTTGGTTTTTTTAGGTGCGATCATTTTTGCACAGACCGATGTATGGCGGGCATTTGTGACACAAAGGTTGAGTTTTACTGAAGGTGTCGGTCTGTTTTATTTACGAAGTGATGTGCTTGCACCTGATGCGTTGGTCGGGGGTGGGATGTTTGGCGCACTGATTTGGTTTATTTTAGTCGATCTGGTGACGTGGCAAGGGTTGTGGTTTATTGCGGTTATTTTGATTTTCTACGGTGTTTTGTTGCTGTGTGGCTTGTCTATTCAAGATTTATACAACATGCGAAAACCAGGTGCGGTGAAGGCTGGTTTTAATAAAGCGTGGCAAGCTGTTCGCAGGTTAATTCAGCAAAAAGAGTTGGCGGTTCAACCTGTTGCAAAGCAATCAGTGACTCAAAAGAAAGCTAAATTAGCACCCGTCGTTAAAGAAAAGAAAAAGGTGAAAGAAGAAATGCCGCTTCCTGAAGTGCCCCAGTTTAAAATTAATGATTTTGCCGAAAATTTAGCAGCACAGATGGAACAGCGGCAACCGATTCAAAGTACGGATGAGCATTATGTGTTGCCACCGATGAGTTTGTTAATGGATCATGTGACGAAGGCTGATCATGGCAAGTTGATGGAAGTAGCCAAAGCTGAAGCGCTAAGTTTGGAAGAGACGTTTGCTAATTTTCATGTGCGTGCGAAAGTGTCTGAGGTGCACATTGGACCGACGGTGACCCGCTATGAAGTGATGCCAGAATCAGGGGTTAAAGTGAATAAGATTACAGGTTTAATTGATGATATTGCTCTGGCACTTGCGGTGAAAGGTGTTCGAATGGAAGCACCCATTCCGGGAAAGTCAGCTGTGGGCATTGAAATTCCGAATAAAGAAGCTCAGATGGTTTCTTTCAAAGAAATGATGGATGAAATGACCAGTGATGACGAAAAAGATCTGTTAAGTATCGCATTGGGTCGTGATATTTCTGGTAAAGGCAAATATGCAGCGCTTAACAAAATGCCTCATTTGCTTGTGGCTGGTGCGACGGGTTCAGGAAAGTCTGTTTGTATTAACACGATGATTTGTAGTTTACTGATGCGTTTTGCCCCAAGTGAAGTCAGGTTATTGCTGGTGGATCCTAAGAAAGTAGAGTTGGCGCGTTATAATGGGTTGCCACATTTACTTGCACCGGTGGTAACAGATCCACAGTTGGCCAGCGCAGCGCTCAAGAAGGTCGTTGCTGAAATGGAACGTCGTTATGATTTGTTTGCAGAGGCAGTCGTGCGTGAAATCGGCAGTTATAATGAATGGGTTGTTCGTGAAAAGGCGAAGCGGGAAAGTGAAGGGATTGTGAGTACGCTTGAGAAAATGCCGTTTATTGTGGTGATTCTTGATGAGTTGGCTGATTTGATGATGGTTGCGTCACGGGAAGTGGAAGATTCGATTATGAGACTGACGCAAATGGCGCGGGCGGCTGGCATTCATTTGGTGGTGGCGACGCAAAGACCTTCTGTTGATGTTATAACCGGTGTGATTAAGTCTAATATTCCGTCTCGTATTGCTTTTGGGGTTTCCTCGGGAACGGATTCTAGAACCATTTTAGATGCTGTTGGTGCTGAAAAGTTATTGGGACGTGGTGATATGCTCTTTTCTCCCATGGGATCTGCATCACCTATTCGTGTTCAAGGTGCGTTTATCACGGATGATGAGGTTGCCCGTGTGGTGGAATTTATCAAAGGTCAAGAATTGGGTGTTGTGCCAAAAGGCGATTTCCTTGATAACATTGACGTTGTGGAAAATAAGGCTTTGCCTTCAGATGATGCTTTGATTCGAGATGTTTTGGCATTTGCATTTGAAACGCAGAAAATATCGGCTTCCATGCTACAACGTCGATTCAAAATCGGATATAATCGAGCAGCACGTCTTGTTGATGATTTGGAATCAGCTGGCTTAGTCGGTGCATCGGATGGGAGTAAAGGAAGGCCTGTTTTGATGGATGAAACGACTTATCGTGAATTGATTTCATGATTTGCCATTGACAACCGTTGGTATTTTTTGGTAGAATATAGGTTAGTCTTTAGAAATGGACGTGATGATGTGCGTGTAAAAGTTATTTTGACATGTGAGAATTGTTTGAGTCGTAATTACACGACCATGAAGAATAAGCAGACGGATGTGTCGCGCATGGTGATTAAAAAGTTTTGTCGCAGATGTAATGCGCATACGATTCATAAAGAAACAAAGTGATGAGAAACGCATAAGCGAAGATGCAAGCCACGTTAGAAACATGTAGCTGAGTTTGTTAAGCGCGTAATTTCAAAGAAAAGAATGGTGATTGAGATGAAAGAATTTTTTGGAAATATTAAACAAGAGTTAAAGAAAATTACATGGCCAACAGATAAAGAAATGAAATCGAGTAGCGCACAAGTTTTTGTATTTATGGTGATTTTAACGTTGTTCTTCGCAGGTGTTGATGCGCTGATTTATACAGGTGTATCTGTTGCAACGCGTACGCCTGCGCCTATCGTGACAGAACTAGAAACTGCTGATGATGACGATGCTGGAACTGAAGTGGATGACGCTGACGCATCTGATGATGAAGTGGAAGACTAGTCTAGTCATTTTAAGGAGGGTTAGGAATGGAAGAAAAACGTTGGTATGTTTTGCAAACTTATGCAGGATACGAAAATAAAGTGTTCAAAAATGTGATCAAACGTATTGAAACAATGAATATGCAAGATAAAATCTTCCGTGTTCTCGTGCCAGAAGAAAAAGAAGTTAAAATTAAAGATGGCGTGCGTAAAGAGAAGATGAAGAAGACGTTTCCGGGTTACGTCCTTATTGAAATGATTGACACAGATGATTCATGGTTTACTGTCAGAAACACACCAGGGGTAACAGGGTTTTTAGGGTCGTCTGGAAAAGGAACAAGACCGGTTCCGTTGACAGCTGCTGAAATTGGGCCTATTTTAGCTAAGATGGGTGTTACGAATACGGAAGTAACCGTTGATGTTGAAATTGGGCAACAGATTTTAATTGCTGCTGGACCATTCTCAGGTCAAGTAGGGACCATTGAATCCATTGATGTGGATAATCAAAAGTTGACGATTTTGGTCGATTTATTTGGACAAGAGACACCTGTTGAACTGGGACTTGATCAAGTTTGTGAGATTGAGTGATCGCCAAAGGGCATATTCAATTGATGAATGTGTTTTCTTTTTTGATTTGCTATTGAATTTAAAAAGAAAACTGGTATAATTGTATAGTTGCTGATTTAGTAAGCAGAGGAGGTGTATGAAATGGCAAAAGAGGTAAAATCAATTGTTAAATTACAGATTCCAGCTGGGAAAGCAAACCCTGCACCTCCAGTAGGTCCGGCACTTGGACAAGCTGGTGTTAATATTCAAGGTTTCTGTCAAGAGTTCAATGACCGTACGCGAGAGCAAATGGGAAGCATCGTTCCAGTTGTGATCACTGTATTCGAAGATCGTTCATTTGAATTCGTAACAAAAACGCCGCCGGCTTCAGATTTATTAAAGAAAGCTGCGGGTATTCAAAAAGGTTCTGGGACTCCTCATACAGAAAAAGTTGCAACATTGACATCGGATAAGATTCGTGAGATTGCAGAGATGAAGATGCCTGACTTGAATGCAAATACAATTGAAGCTGCAATGAAAATCATTGAAGGTTCAGCAAGACAAATGGGAATCGTTATTGAAGGTTAAGTTTCAAGATGGATTTCTTTAAATACGTGAGAGGGCATGACCCATTTGATCACTTGGAGGTAGGAAAAAATGGCTAAAGTGAGTAAGAGAATTGCTGAAGCAAAAAAACTGATTGATAAAACTGTTGCTTATGACGCGGCTGAAGCAATCGATTTAGTGAAGAAAACAAGCACAGTGAAATTTGATGCAACGGTTGATGCTGCTATCCGTTTAGGTGTTGACCCACGTAAAGCAGATCAACAAATCCGTGGTGCAATGGTACTTCCTCATGGGACTGGTAAAGATCGCACAGTTTTAGTCTTTGCACGTGGTGCGAAAGCACAGGAAGCTTTAGATGCTGGTGCAAACTATGCTGGAGATGCTGAGTACATTGAAAAAGTAACAGGTGGATGGTTAGATTTTGATGTTGTTGTTGCAACGCCGGATATGATGGCTGAAGTCGGGAAACTAGGTCGCGTATTAGGACCGCGTGGTTTGATGCCAAATCCTAAAACTGGAACGGTAACAATGGATGTAAAAAAAGCAGTTGATGAGATTAAAGCTGGTAAAGTTGAATATCGTGTTGACAAAGCTGGAAATGTTCATGTACCAATCGGTAAAGTATCATTTGATCAAGCTAAGTTATTGGATAACTTAAAAGCAATTTATGATGTGTTACTTAGAGCAAAGCCATCTGCAGCAAAAGGAACTTATGTGAAGAATGTTGCTATTTCTTCAACGATGGGACCTGGAATTAAAGTTGATGGTGCGACTTTAGAAAAGTAATGCGGATGCTTTTTATTGCCAGTGGTAATAAAAACATGTTTTAATCTTACATACAAAAAAGCCGTAGATAAGCTATGTGCTTAAACAAAACCGTAGACAGTAGGAGTCACAAGACTTAAATTTTCCTACCGAGGTACAAAAGAAAAATTAGGCTTTTAAAGTGCCTAAAAATTTTGTGCCCTGGTGTCGACGGTAGATATCAGGCTTTTTTGTTTAAACAATTAGGAGGTGTAAAAATGGCTAGTACTGCTGCGATTGAATTAAAATCAGGTCTAGTTAACGATTATGCTGCGAAATTTAAAGCGGCTACTGCTTTAGTCGTTGTCGATTATCGTGGTTTAAGTGTTGAACAAGTGACTGAATTAAGAAGAAGTCTTCGCGCTGAAGGTGTTGAATTCAAAGTATTGAAAAACAACATTTCTCGTCGTGCAATGGCTGAAGCTGGATACGAAGGGTTGGCAAGTGAATTTGTTGGTCCAACTGCAATTGCTTATTCAAATGATGACGTTGTTGCGCCTGCGCGTATTTTGTATACGTTCGCTAAAGCAAATGAAGCATTGGAATTAAAAGCTGGTTTCATTGAAGGTGAAATTGCAACACATGAGCAAGTCATGGAGTTAGCGACATTGCCAAATCGTGACGGTTTATTATCAATGTTACTATCTGTTCTTCAAGCACCGATGCGCAATATGGCTTATGCGCTTTCGCAAATTGCGGAGCAATTAGATTCAGGTGTAGAAGCTGCTCCTGCTGAAGAAGTAGCGAATGAAGAAGCACCAGTTGTTGAAGAAGCAACTGAGTAGTTTGAGAATTGAAAATAATAATTATAAGTGAGGTAATTAAAAATGGCTAAATTAACTAGCGCTGAACTGATCGAAATGATCAAAGAAATGTCTGTATTAGAATTAAATGATTTAGTAAAAGCAATCGAAGAAGAATTCGGTGTAACTGCGGCTGCGCCTATGGCTGTAGTTGGTGCTGGAGATGCTGCTGCGGCTGCTGGACCAACTGAATTTGATGTGGTATTAGTTTCTGCTGGAGCGAAGAAAATACCAGTTATCAAAGTTGTACGTGAAATCACTGGATTAGGATTAAAAGAAGCTAAAGAATTAGTTGATGGCGCACCAGCTCCAATTAAAGAAAAAGTTCCAACTGAAGAAGCTGAAGCTTTGAAGGCTCAACTTGAAGAGGCGGGAGCAACGATTGAACTGAAGTAAACGACGAATACGCTCGGTTTAATTAGAGATCTAATTATTTATTAACCCAACGCATGTATCATGCGTTGGGTTTTTTCACATACTATTAAAGGAGAAAGAGTTAAAAAAGAAAAGCCAAGTCAAGCATTTTAAATCATGCTTAACTTAGCTTAAAGGTTGAGTTATTTTTTCTTCTTTTTGAGTGCTAAAATTGTACCAGTCGCAATGGCTGAGATACCACTGGTTAAAGTTGTCGCCAACGAATTAACGCCAGTTTGTGGTAATGCTGTAGGCGTAGTTGTAACTGGTTCAGTCAGTTCAACAGTAGATGGTTGAGTCGGCTCAACGGTGATCGGTTCAGTCAGTTCAACAGTAGATGGCTCAGTTGGTTCAACGTTGGTCGGTTCAGTCAGTTCAACAGTAGATGGTTGAGTTGGCTCAATGGTAGTAGGCTCAGTTGGCTCAACAGTGGTCGGTTCAGTTGGTTCAGTTGGTTCAACGGTAGTAGGCTCAGTTGGCTCAACAGTGGTCGGTTCAGTTGGTTCAACGGTAGTAGGCTCAGTTGGCTCAACAGTGGTCGGTTCAGTTGGTTCAACGGTAGTCGGTTCAGTTGGCTCAATGGTAGTAGGCTCAGTTGGCTCAATGGTAGTAGGCTCAGTTGGCTCAACAGTAGTCGGTTGAGTCGGCTCAGTTGGGATTTCAGGTTGAGTTGGAATAGGCGGTAATGTCCATTCTTCGAGTGGTGGTTGAGTTGGGATAGGCGGAATGGTAGGTAATGTCCATTCTTCTTCGAGTGGTGGCTGAGTTGGGATAGGCGGAATGGTAGGTAATGTCCATTCTTCTTCGAGTGGTGGTTGAGTTGGGATAGGCGGAATGGTAGGTAATGTCCATTCTTCTTCGAGTAGTGACTGAGTTGGGATAGGTGGAATGGTAGGTAATGTCCATTCTTCTTCGAGTGGTGGCTGAGTTGGAATAGGCGGAATGGTGACCTCCACCTCCATCGATAGTTGGGCAATTTCTAGCTTTGTAGCGTCTTCAGTGATTCTAGACATTCCTGATTTTACAATGCCTCTTGAGGTATCGTCTATTTCTTGTTTGATCGTTGTTTCTGAGATTCTAGGCATTCCTGATTTATCAGGAACACCTTGGTTTAATGTTGGTTGAAGATGTTCAATGGTGATTTCTTCAAATTCATTTGCGACTGAAACAACAGGTGTCGTGACGACAGGGAGAACAGGCACAGATGCGAGTAATAATACTGCGCTTTTTTTTAACATACTTCTCACTTCCTTTTGGGTTTTTCTACATAACATACCCATTGTATTAGTATAAACAAGTTGGCACACTTTGTCAAGTAAAAAAATAATCAATAGAAAAATATAAAAGCCAGGCGCACGTTGAAAGGGATTGCCTGGCTTTTATAGATGATAAATTATTTTTTCTCTCTTATCTTGTACAAGTCTATCAGTAAACAAAAATACCGACTATTTCAAAATGCAAGGTTGCACCTGAATAGTCGGTTCTTTGTCCCTATCTAACTTGTCATCGCTTAAAGTTTTTCATTACCACTAATTAAAAAGTTAAGCGTGCAATTTACGGGCTATTTTGTTATAATATTGAGTAAACATGGCTGACCTATCCTTTATAAGTGAGAAAAGAGTATGTGGTAAACATCATTGTATGGTAAAATAGTATGACAGATATGGACGAGGTGATGAAATGAGAGAGTTCAACACAACAGGTACTTGTGTTAAGTCACGACATTATATGGTGGACACAAGTGAAAAAATTGAAAAAATCATTAAATTGATTGAGAGGGAAAAGTATTTTACGATTAATCGCCCTAGACAATATGGAAAGACAACGTCTTTAAGTTTGTTGCGTAGGCAATTAAGTGAAAAATATTTAGTGCTAAGTTTAAGTTTTGAAGGGGTTGATAAAAAATCTTATGCGAATAGTGCAGCTTTCATTAAAATGTTATATGGTCGCATGAAGCAACAATTGCAACACCTAAATGAGAAATCCTTACTTTTACTTGTTGAAGAAATGAAACATCTAGAAATTTTTGATGAGCTTGATGAGTTTATTACGACATTTATTAATGCATGTGACAAAGAAGTTATCTTAATGATTGATGAATGTGATGATGGTTCTAATAATGATGTATTTTTGAAATTCTTAGGTGTTTTACGAAAAAAGTACTTATTGCGAACAGATGATTTAGATGTGACCTTTAAATCAATCATTTTAGCAGGCGTTCATGATATTAAAAGTTTAAAATACAAGATTAGAGTTGATGATGAAGAAAAAACAAATAGCCCTTGGAATATTGCGGAGAATTTTAACATTGATATGAGCTTTGATGAGGTTGAAATCGGGTCAATGCTCGTAGATTATTTGTCAGAGAACTCAGGCGTACAGATGGATATACCATTGATCGCTAAGAAAATTCATTACTTTACCAATGGCTATCCCTTTTTGGTTAGCTATCTGTGTAAAATGATTGATGAAGAATTTGAAGGTGATGATAAATGGCAGATTCATCATTTGGAACAAGCGGTAAATGAATTGTTGTTAATTAAGACGACCAATTTTGATAGTTTGATTAAGAATATTGAGAATCATGAAGACTTAGGAAATTTAGTGCGTTTGATTTTAATTGAGGGGAAAGACATTCCTTACAGCATTAGTGGTCCAGCAATGGAAAAAGGGTTAATGTATGGTGTTCTAGCACGTAGTAATGACAATAAGTTCATGATCCATAATCGCATTTATGAAATGAAAATTTATAGCTATTTGATGGATAAAATGAGAACAGAAAACGTGAAATTATTGGATTTACAACCCTTCGCTCAATATATCAATGATGATGGTTCTCTTAACATGACATTGATTTTGGAAAAATATACGCAGTATTTAAAAGATTTGTATGATGATAAACAAAACGACTTTATTGAAAACAATGCACGTTTATTGTTCTCCATTTTTATCAAATCAATTATCAATGGAACTGGATTTATGTACCGAGAGCCAGTCATTTCTGACCGACGTCGATTAGATGTGATCATTACCTACAATAAGTTTAAATACATCATTGAATTAAAAATCTGGAATGGTGAAGTTTACTATAAGAAAGCCCAAGGGCAATTAGCTGATTATCTCGAACGTGAGCAATTAGAAGTCGGTTATATGATTGTCCATGATTTTAGAAAAATACAACATCAGAGATTCACTGATGAAACACTAACAGTGGGCGATAAAGAACTGAAAGTGTATTTTGTTTAGTCAACAATAAAAAATTGAATATCCATAAATTTCGTCACGGTAAAACATACTACTGTGGCGATTTTTTATATTCATTTTTAAAAACGTGGAGGTGCATTTTAAATGCCTTATGTACAAGTACCAAAAGATTTGACACGTGTAAAAACAAAAGTAATCCTCGGATTAACCAAAAGACAAGCCATCTGTTTTACTTCAGGTGCATTAGTCGGTGTCCCTATTTATTTTCTTACCAGAAGTGCGGTGGGTGATTCATCTGCTGTTTTATTTATGATGGGAATGATGTTACCAGCGTTCTTTGTGGCAATGTATGAGTGTGATGGACAACCAGCTGAGAAGATTGTACGCAATATTATTCGTTCACGTTTCTTTTTTCTCGCTTACCGACATCGTACCTTTTTTGTCTAGACGCTACGTTTAACTTGTTCTGTTTTTAGTATAGCATCAGAAAGCATAAAAGCCAGGCGCACGTTGAAAGGGATTGCCTGACTTTTATAGATGATAAATTATTTTTTCTTCTTTTTAAGTGCTAAGAGCGCACCAGTTGCAATGGTTGAAACACCACTGGTTAAAGTTGTCGCTAACGAATTAACGCCAGTTTGTGGTAATGTTGTAGATGGTTGGGTTGGGCTGGTTGTAACCGGAGGTGAGGTTGGAGCTGTTGTAATAGGTTCAGTCGGTCTAGGCTCAGGAGTCGGTTGAGTTGGCTTCACGTCATCAGTCGGCTCTTCAGTAGGGTCAGTAGGCTGCTCTTCCTCAGTTGGAGCTTCAGTCGTCTCTTCCTCAGTTGGAGCTTCAGTAGTCTCTTCCTCAGTCGGAGCTTCAGTCGTCTCTTCCTCAGTCGGAGCTTCAGTAGTCTCTTCCTCAGTTGGAGCTTCAGTCGTCTCTTCCTCAGTCGGAGCTTCAGTAGTCTCTTCCTCAGTTGGAGCTTCAGTCGTCTCTTCCTCAGTTGGAGCTTCAGTAGTCTCTTCCTCAGTTGGAGCTTCAGTCGTCTCTTCCTCAGTTGGAGCTTCAGTCGTCTCTTCCTCAGTTGGAGCTTCAGTCGTCTCTTCCTCAGTTGGAGCTTCAGTAGTCTCTTCCTCAGTTGGAGCTTCAGTAGTCTCTTCCTCAGTTGGAGCTTCAGTAGTCTCTTCCTCAGTCGGAGCTTCAGTAGGCT
>WRKJ01000066.1 GCA_009778135.1 Defluviitaleaceae bacterium | reverse complement strand
TAAAGGGGAAGGAGGTGAACCCTATGGGAGAGTACTTGTTTGGACTTGTGCAATTATTTGTAGGAGCATTTGTTTCTGCAGCTGCAAAAGTTCTTGCTAAACGCATGTTTGGCAAAAAGGGCAAAGAAAACCCCACCTTTACGACTAAGCAACGTAGAAAAGGTGGGAAATCTAAAAACTAGATGAACTACCTTAACGTTGAAAGTAGCTCGGGTGGCGTGTTAGCAGCACGTCACTTTTTATTTATATGTTAATTTTACCATTTTTATACGGGTTTGTAAAGTGGTTTTTAAAAATGACATTGAAGTGGGTTAAAATCCCGCTTCTTTTTTAATGCCCTTAAACGCTGATAAAATTAAAACGTGATAACATCAGTCTTTAAACGTGGTTTTATTTCTTAATCATCCTTTTTATTTTACCTTTGATCCGTACCTTCAAACTTCTATTTGGTACATGAATAGGAGTTGTTTCAGCAGAAGACTGTCCTTCTAACGATTTGATCACTTCATAAACCCGTTGACAATTATTTTGATCGTTAAATGCAAAAAATTTATTTTTTCTTTCGATATAATGTTCTTCAACTTCGAATCCATTTTTCATCCCGTTAATGATTTCATCAACTAGGAAAAATTCGTCTGTCAAAACCGGACCGAAGCCATCTTTTTCATAATCAAAATAACCATTTTCAACAGGCTCATCTGGTTGATAATAAAATACCTGCTTTTCGACACAGGCGAAATCGTGATGAATAGAACTTTGGTCTGTAACTAAACAGGCTGCTTGATGAATCATATCTTGATATCGCTTTGAAAAATCAGCTAATCTCACATGCTCAGTCTCAAAATGATGCGCACTATGCCTGATTTCTGGATGAGGAACAAAGACAATCTCATAATCATGTTGTTGAATGGCTTCGACTAATCTTTCGTTGCTTAAAAGTGAATGCCATTTTTTGAAATAAGATGTCTCAATAAAGTCTTCTTCTAATTTCAATAAGTCATCTTTTCTAGGATCTATCCTATTCCAGTTAGGTGCAATAACAATTGTTTTTCCTTTTCTTCCTTTTTCGAGTCCGTCAAGGCGTGGAAGACCTGTTAAAAAGATATCAGCATCTAATTGATCATTTTGCTTCAGATTTTCAACTTCTCTGTTCGAAAAGCTCATGATTAATTCAATCCCATAAGCTTCTTCAAGTATGTCAGACTTAACCAGATTTGAAGGAGATAAATACGTATTAAACTTAAACAAATCTTTTATTTTTTCTCCGTACTCATCTTTAAACGGATAAAGTATTTCTTCATTTGACCTGGATGTTATGAGCTGATTCGCCACCATTAATAATTTTAAATGTTGAAAGCTTTTATAAGCGACAACATTTAACCCATCTTGTCTCAACCTTCGATAATCGGCAGAATCGCGATCGATAATGAAATAATTTTCTTCGTTAAGGTTTTTATGCTGCTCGAAATATTTAATCAATGCTTCAGCATTATCATGAGCTTGATAAACGTCATCCATAAACAATCTCACATGCTTCCCATCATACTGACCGATAAGCGATGGATACCAGTCTTTAATCGCCATTACATCCCAAATCCTTGATTGATTTTCAGATATAAACACTGCATCAGTTTTTTTCAAATACGTGATCATCTTTGAATCAGAGGTTACAAACAATGTTTTGGCATCATTTCCATAATAGATCACATCTTGACCAAAATGAAGATGACTTCCTTCATCATTAGATAGCTTGGTGTGAATACCCTCGAACTTCAACCTCACTTTTCTAGCAACCGTTGGGTACTTTTTGGATTTAACAATCAAGTAAACCCTGTTAACCCAAAATGATTTTGATGGTTCACAAGAAAAGGCATACTGATCACTCAGCGTCATATCCATAAACTGCTTTCGACGGGTAAATTTGCTAAACAGGTTGACAGCACATTTTTCATTTTTACTATTTTCAAAATAAAAGTCATATTGCATGTAGTCAAAAACCAGGTTTTCAAATAAGCCCGCGATTTTAATGCCTTGATCTTTTGGTGAAAAGGTCTTAATCGTAACCATTAATGCTGATAGTTTGCTCACTAATTCATGATTCAAGTCAAAAACTAAAATATCATTTTTAGACTCACTGAGGGTTTCATGGTAAATTTCTGTATAGCTTTGAATTCGTCCTGTCTTTTTAAGGTTCAATAACATGTTTTTATCATAATGATTAAGGTTCGCTGTTAATAGAACATGCGCATTCATGTGATTCAAAGCAAATTTAAACCTTGCTAACCACTCAGAAAAAGCAGCATCAGCTTTCAAATCTTCTGGTTTTGTTTCGATTTTAAGTGTGCTTTCCATATAAGCCAAATACATGTTTTGTATGTTTTCGTCTAATGTTTCATCGCTTAAAAATTGGGTAATGCCATTTAAAAAGTCAGTCGGTATGTAGCTGTTTTTTTCTTTAAACATCAAGAAGGCATTTTGTAATTTTTCTTCAAAGTCCATTTTGACTTTTTCTAATGGGACATGCTCATTCATCAATTTAGTTCTGTCGTTTAAACTTTTAAGCTGTAACAAATTTTGATGGGCTTCATAAATGCCATTAAAACCTGTGATCGCTTGCGTAACAGTCATCAGAGAAACACGTTCTAAATAAAGTAACTCCTTATGTATCATCGCACGCTCTGCTGCGATTAGACTTTTTACGCTAAACACCTGTTCATCTTTACTGCCCGTAGAAAAAGATAGTCCATTGCTTCTTAAAAACGTTACTTTATATAACTTCATATAAAGAGATGTTTCTAAGGCGTCTGCTTCTACCAAATCTTTAAACAACTTTTTCCCTGTACTTAATCTCGCATCCATCCCTTTATAGAGATAACAATCTCGGTTTTTATACTTGTCATACAACCCGACCGTTTCATAAAAAACCGCACCTTCAAACAGTAGCTGATCCAAGTCATAACACTTTGCCACTCGGTACACATTTTCTAATGTAAATTTCAATAACAAATCGGTCCCTTTCACAAAAATGACATATTCACCTTGAGCCATTTTTAGTGCTTGATTCCTTAATGCCGAAAGATCACGATCAGCATGTGATAAAACAAGTAATCTGTTATCACCTTTGGCCAGCTCTTGAAGCACTTCTAACGATTTCTCAACGGTTGGATCAACGATACAAATCATTTCAATATCTGTTAAAGTTTGACCTTTAATACTACTTAAACAGTGTAACAAATAGTCGTTTGACACCGACGGCTCTACAATCACAGATACTTTTATGGGGTTTGTATGAAAAGTCGGATCAGTTGGATCAAGCATGACTTGTGAATCTCTTATTTCTTCTACACGCTCACTTACGCGTAAAGCGGGTTCATAAACTTCCAATTGTTCATTTGTGTTTTCTAGTAAGAAAGCCAACTCTTTTTTGTGAGTTGGTGGTATTTTCCACCTAACTTCAAGTAGCTCTAATTCTGGAATATACGTGTTTTTTAAAAATAAAGCAATTTGTAACCAACCCGCTTTCGTTTTAGTCATTCTCAGCGCATAAAGTCCACTACCTAGTGCAGATTTCTTAAAACCTATTCTCACTTGATCTACTTCATAACGACCTTGTTCTACTAAAAACGTTTGAAGCGCAACATACGAATCATAGAAACAGAGCGGATGTTTATCCATGGTCTCCACCAAACTTGTCTCGCTTCCCACACGATAATGAAACATCCAACCATCTGCAACAGTGATCCGCTTTGCAATGGCAATCGCACTTTGAGTGAAGAGGACATCGTTAGATCTTGGAATCTCTTGAAACTTCAAAGCATTCCTTTCTACGAAAGATCGTTTGTACAACTTATTCCAAGAGGGCGTGTATCCGAAGCTAAAGACATTTTCTAAAACATCTTCACTTGAAAAAGGTGTTTTCTTAGGAAATAAATGATATTGCAATCGGTAGTTATTCATGACTTTTTTTGTTCTTAAATCATATTTCCCACCTGCAGTGATACAAATTTCTGCAATGTCTTCCTCAGATTTGTGATACATCGTTTCAAGCATGATTGGCTCAAAAAGATCATCTGCATCTAAAAAAGACAGGTATTTCCCTTTTGCAATTTCCAAGCCACGGTTTCGTGCCACACCCGCATATTGATTTTCTTGGGTTAAATAGCTAAAACGATGATCTTTTTCAGCATACGCTTTTAGGATATCAACGGTTGTATCTGTTGAACCGTCATCAATACAAATGACTTCAATTTCTTTTAGTGTTTGATTTAAAATGCTGTCTAAACATTCCTTTAAAAATCTTTCAGCATTGTAACAAGGAATAATGACAGATACTTTTATCAAAGGTTCAATCCGTTGCTTTTCTTTATTGAAAACAAGGGTTTTAAATGCTTCTTTTGGCGTTTCCATTAAGAAAGTCATGTTTTTGAGATGGCGATGATCTTGAGCAAGTAAATCTTTATTTTCCCAGATCCCCAACTCAATAAAATAGGTCTCTTTTAAAAACAAAGCCACTTCTTGAAACATACCTTGATCTTTTAATTTAGACAAGACATGCGCTGCTGAATCTAAATGTAATTTTAAAATTCTCTTTTGAAAATGCGCATAAAGACCCTTCTCAACAAAATAGTCACTTAACTTCTTATTTGCGTGGTAGAAACTATAAGGATCTTCATCCATTGTTTCAACTAAACTGGTTCCTGAATGAATGGTTCTCATGTAGAGACACTCATCTACGCGTGTGATTTTTTTAGCTTCTACAACTGTGGCGACACAGAAAAACAAATCATTACTCCTTTTTAATGCTTGGAATTCAATGCCACACGCTTCAATAAAAGACTTTTTATACAGCCGATTCCATGGCGCAATATGATGGGCAACCAATAGGAGACTTGAAAGCTGTTTGTAAGAAAAAGGTGTCGATTTTGGTAATAAATGCCGTCTTAACGGATAAGTTTCTTTTTGTTCACCTGTTAACAAGTCTAATGTACCCGCACCAAAGAAGCAAATATCTGCATCATCCATTTCACTTTTAGCAAAGACTTTTTCTAATGCAGTTGGCATTAACAGATCATCTGCGTCCATAAAGTAGACATACTTTCCTTTTGCTTCAATTAATCCTCTATTTCTTGCGACCCCCGCATATTGATTCTTCTGTGTTAAAACCTTCACTCGACTGTCGTTATTTTCATATGCTTTTAACATATTTAACGTCCGATCTGTGGAGCCATCATCAACACAGATCACCTCAATCTCGATCAAACTTTGATTCAAAACACTATCTAATGCTTCTTTTATTCGTTTCTCTGCATCATAGCATGGTATAATGATGGAAATTTTCAACGTTCTCTAGCCTCTTTCTATGCTTCATTTTGATTGATTACTTTTCTTATATGGTCGTTAATTGATAGATTCAATCACACAAGTATGTGTCTTGTCCTTCTTATCATAATTGATTCCCACAAGCAAAAGATTTCCTTGATAAGTCTCAAGTGCTACTGGATAATTTTTATGTTTGATTTGATGAATCGCCCCTTCAGCCGTTTGATTCCACTTAAGTTCAACGACCAGCGCTGGTTTATTGGAATGCTGTTGACGTGGCATGAATACTAAATCTGAGTAGCCTTTCCCAGTTGGTAGTTCTCTAACAACCGTGTAGTACTCGCTTGCACAGTATAATGCCAAACTAATCACACAACTTAATGCATTTTCGTTATTATACTGTAAAATTGAAGTATTCTGTTCATGAACCTTGCCGATTCCTTCAGCTACGAGATCAGCATCTTGATTCCAAATGGCTTTTAACAACTTATCTGATTCACGTAGTGCATCTACGACATTTGTCCAATTTAAAGATTCAATGGCAGTAACAAATTCATCTTTCACTTCTTCATTTGGAATGCTAATTGTTTTATTTTTAAAGTTATAAGTTAAATAGCCCAAATGGACAAGTAAAGTTAAAATATCATCTGCTGATTCCATCGTCGTCATGTCATTTTTAAAACGCCTTGTATTAATACCAATGCTTTCACCTGAGAGCATTCGTGTAACCTTGTCTCGTAACCCGTCAAAGTTAAGTTTAATATAATCTTTTAATGCTTCATAAGTTTCAGTTTTATTCCAATAGTTGTCAAATTCTTTTAACGTCAAACACGATGTCACTGATCTCGGATTATAAATCGAATTCCCAAGCTCGGTGAAATAACCATTGTACCATTTCTCAATTTCATCCAGATCTATCTGATATTCATGACTAAGCTGTTCAACTTCTGAAGCTGTAAAACCAAAATAATTGATGAACTGGCTTGGACTCGTCATTGAATATTCATCAAACATATTAAGGGCTGAATGACTCCCATACTTTTTGATTGGTAAAATACCTGTCATATAAGCAAGTCCTACATAAGCTTGATCTTTTAACCATAACCGTAAGAAATCAAGGTATTTTTTTTGTGCGTTATGATCATTTTTATACTCTCTAAACAAACAATCCCATTCATCAAGCAAAATAATAAAAGGGCGTTTTGTTTTTTGGTAAGTATCTTTCATGGCTTCAATAAAATCATCCATCTTATCATATTTAATAGTTGGATAAATCTCTTGTAAGTCTTTTATCACCTTTGACTGAAGCAACGTTAGCATTTGTGTCACAGTATTAGTTCGTGATAAAAATTCTTGCATATTGATCATGATAACGTGATACTTGTTTAAATGTTTTTCGTAAGTATCATCTGCCGCAATATTTAAATCTCCAAATAGTCGGTGTGTGTCTTCACCTGCCCCATAATAGGCAGCTAACATATTCGCTGCCATCGTTTTTCCAAATCTTCTTGGGCGACTTATACAAATAAATCTTCTTTCAGTACGTACGAAAGCATTCGTTTTCGCAATTAAGTTACTTTTATCAATATAAATTTCAGAGTTCAAACTCATTTCAAACTTATCACACCCGGGATTCACATATTGTCCCATCAAACTCACCTCAATCTATGAAAAATATCTACTCTCATTATTATAACATACATTCCTAAGAAAAGCATCAGCCAGTAAATTGCCACCATTGTTCTAATGGAAAAATCACAGCAATTGAGCTTTGCTTTTTAAGTGATATGTGTTAAAATAAGCATATAAAAAACAGACGTGCTGTAACACGTCTGCCGAGCTTTCCGTAATGGGAAGTTCATCATTACACGATGTTAATCATCGCGCGATTTCCTACCCTTGTTACGTTTGTCCGACGTAAGGGTAGGTCTTTTTTGTTTGTCAAAATACCGCCTTATATCAAAATAGCCTCGGATTATTTATTCACATAATATGGATTCGGTTTAAATACGATGATAATGAGATCTACAATCACTCCTAGACCAAAAAGGCCAAATGTAAATAGGTAAAGTAATCCTGTCCCTATTTTTCCTTCATAGAACTTATGAACACCCAAGACTCCTGTAAAATAACATAGCAAAAATGCAATCCATTTATTTACAGGTCTCCCAGTAGGTGTTTTAACAGGGATAGGGTCAGTTGTTTGCATGATGCTTTCTCTGTTATTCTGATTAACAGTTGGATGCTGAGGGATTATTGGGTCTTCCTTGATAGTTACCGACGGTGTCTGCCTGAAGTTTGGGTTTTTGTTGGTCGCACGACACCATTCACAGGTGATGAATTTAACATTTTCATCCCTCGATGGTAAACTTGCACGACATCCAGTACATCTCAATTCTGCCATTTTTAACCGACCTCCTGAACAAAGTGTCTAAACCTTGATGTCTATCATTATATCATTTTATGGTCACAAAATGCAACAAAAAAATCTTTATCGCCGATTTGAAAACAGTTTGAAACCTCTACTCCTTAAAGAGCACGAAAAAAGTAATCGTCCATAACTTTTAGCAACAGTTGACGATTACTTTTCGTGATATACAGCTTTGCTTGCCGTCTTTAACGGTCTGTGAGAGTTTACCATTCCAACATGGTAAGCTCGTTTTTTATTATATGACAATTATATCATGATCATACTGATTTGTAAATATTCAAATGTCAAACTTGTTAATTTTTTTTTGACACTTGAATCTTCACAAAAGAGGAAGTACTTGCACTTCCTCAATCAGTTATTTTGATTTTGCCTTTTCCCCTCATCTTATTATACAGATTTTTTGGTTATCGGTGTAGGCTTTAATTTTATTTTCAAATAAAAACAGTACAAAAAAAGTGATTGATTGAGGTACTATAAGTACACAGTCCAATCACTTTTTACAGTTTCAGTGAAATATTATTGGTAGCAAGTTTTTCATCTAATGCTTTAATTGCATCATAGACACGTTGACAATTAGCTTGATCTGTATAAGCGAAAAATTCATTCTTTCTATCAATGTAAGTTTGCGCTACTTGAAAGTCATTTTCCATACTTCTAATCACTTCAGCTACTAAAGCCGCTTCAGTCTCAACCACAGGTCCAAAACCATCTCTTTCATAGTCAAAGTAACTTTTTTCAAAATTCTGATTGTCATCAGGTGCGTAGTAGAATACTTGTTTTTCAGCATAAGCAAAATCATTGTAAATTGAATTTTGATCTGTAATTAAACAACACGCACTATTAATCAGATCCGCATGCTTTTCTTTAAACTTAACGATTTTTAGTTGGTCATGATGAAACATCCAAGTCGTATCCCGCATGTTAGGATGTGGCAGAAATACCACTTCAAATCCGTTATGCCTCAACACTTCTAACCATGCATCATTTTGCAGCAGTGACTGCCATTTCTTAAAATACCTGCTTTCTCTAAACTGTGCCTTTCCTGTCGACGAATGAGCTTGCCAAAGATCAGCTTTGCTCCAATTGGGCGCAATGACGATAACGTTGCCTTTATTTTTCTCAAGCTTGTCAAAACGAGGCAAACCAGTCAAAACAACTTCTTCACCATATCCATAATCTTTACCTTTTACATGCTCAAATTCAAGACATCCAGAAGTGACGAAGAGATCCACATTAAGATTCAATTTTCTTAACTCATGAGACATGTCTTTCTCAATCACGCCAGATTGAATATAACTGACTTTATAATGGAAGAAATAGTTGATTTTCTCACCATATTCTTTATCAAAGGGCGCAAGGTTTTGATCCACCACCTGTGAAGTGATCACCTGATTGGCGATCATCAATAATCTTAAATGTTCAAAACCACCATACTCGACGACGTTGATTCCTTTCTTTTTGAGGTCGTCAAAATCACTTGATGTTTTCTTCAAGATCAAGTAATTTAATTCATGAGCTGCTTTGTTTTGCTCAAAATAGTCAATCAAAGCAACCGCATTATCATCTGCTTTATTGACGCCGTCCATAAACAAGTTGACCTGCTTGCCAGCAAATTCTTTTTGGACATCTTTTTTTATTTGAGCCATATTTGAAAAACGCCAAGGCAGCACAATTTCAAATGGGTCCGACGAGATTTCTTGTATCTCTTTCAAAGCCATCAGCAAGCATTCATCAGGTTCATACAAAAATACTTTTTTTGCAACGAGAAGGAATTTCAAAGCACTAAAACCTTCATACACGAGAATTGAGATGCCTTCTTTCCTTAAACTACTATAGTTTGGTGCGCTTCGATCAATAACAAGATAGTTTTTCTCTCCTTTAACTTTTCGACTGTCGTAATGCTTCATTAAACTTTCAATTTGAATACTTGATTGCCCTTGAGTCCCGATAAATAAGTTAATCTGCTGCTTGCCATATTCTTTTTGTAAATGTGGTTGCAACGCTTTAGCCAAGGCAAGATCGCCAAAATTGAATGCTTTTTTAGATAGATCTGCAGCACTTAATAAACGTAAGTAGTCAACTTTTTGGCGATCAGCAGTCTTAATCAAAGCTTTTTTTTCTTTGTCATAGTACACCGCACAACCATTCATCAACAGATGACTTCCTTGTACATCACTTTGTATGATTGACTGCGCTTTAAAAGCGAGCGCAAGCTTTTTACGAACATTTTCGTACGCCGCAATTAAAAAGACGCTTTCACTTAAAAACCCTTCTGTTAAATAGCATGAGAAACTAAAGGGTGCTTTTGACACATGCCCTAAAATCTTTTCTTGATCATGAATATTTTGCTCGGGCTTCAGTTCGATTCGTTCTTGTTTATCATTTTCAACGTACAAATCCAGTTGAGAAAAATCAAATAATGTATCTAACTTACCAGAGAGCTTAATGCCAGCACCAACGCGCTTAAAAAACACGATGTCAACTTCAATTTGCGATAATTTTTCTAAAACCTTTCCATCATGATCTTTTACAACAACAGCTTTTCGATCCACGCTCAGTGGATAGATTTTTGCTAGTTCTAAAACACGACCTGTTGCTTTAAAATTGAAAACAACACGCTTTGCTTTGTCATCTAAGTTCACATCGTCTAGCATATCATTTAAAGTGACATCATCCATATACGTTAATGCTTGATGAAAAAGAGCCAGCCTTTGTTCATGAACTGCTTCATAACCGGATGCCTGATTCAATTCAAGCGCATGTACAACATAAGATGCATAAGCTGTCTTAAACTTTTCACGTGTCGCTTCAAAGAAACTTGAGTGATCTTTACAAATGGCGCCCATGATCCGATTTGATGCTTTTAACATGTCATTAGAAGGTTGTGGTTCTTTCTTCTTAACTTCATCAAACCTGTTAAGCATTTGCTGCTGATATTCTTTCGTTAAGTTGATAAACGACTGTCGATGCTCGCAATGAACATTGTTAGCTGCTCTTGTTAAAGCTTCAATCACGCAACTTCCCCATCCATCAAATCGATGAATCGCATTTGCTTTTGAAGTCACAGCATTTGGATGAATGCGGATGAAGTAGAGCGGTTCTTTGTAAACCATGACACGTTGGGCAACATTTAAAACGCGCATGGTAAATATTTTTTCTTCATGAATCGGCTCATTCGTAAATTGAAGCCTGTTTTCTGCTAAAAACTGACGCTTAAAAAGCCTGATATTAATTGAATATCTCAACTGTCGACGTTCTAACATCAATTGTAACATGTCTCTACCAGATAAAACTGGATAATGGCTTCGGCCATACTCAAAGTTTTTCAATTGTTGTTTTTGCTCCATGTGTAGATTGATCGGATCAAAAAATGCTTTTCCTTCACAAAACAAATCATCAATGTCGTTGTACTTTGCCGTTCTATATAAATGCTCTACCGACATTTTCATCAACAAATCATCGCTATCAACAAACATGATGTATTCACCTTTTGCGACTTTCAATCCTGCATTTCTTGCCGACCCTTGACCACCATTTTCTTGCGTTAAAATCAGTACCCTCTCATCTTCATTAGCAATTTTCTTTAAGATGTCTAACGTGTGATCCGTTGAGCCATCATCAACACAAATCACTTCGATCTCTTTGAGACTTTGATTCAAAACACTTCTTAAACAACCTGCTACATATCGGCTGCCATTATAAACAGGGATAATAATCGAAACCTTTTTAGACTTGCGACTTAATTCAAACTTAAACTCAGGTTTGGCTTCAATTGTTGCTAACTCATCTTTCCTCAAAACAGGTTGATATGCTTTTAATTGTTCAGGTGTGCTACTCATCAGCAACTTTAACAGGTCTAAATTAGCAGTTAAATTCGTATATTCATAGGGTCGTTCGTTTAGGTTAAATTCAGGAAGATAAGTCGTCTTAATAAACAAAGCCACTTTGAGCCAAGCTTCTTTTGTTTTAAGCATACTAAGTGCATGATGAGCGCCTGATAAAGCTGACCGCTTAAAACTTTGTTTCACTTCCTCATAGATGCCACGTTCATTGATAAGTTCATACAGCGCTTTATTTGCTTCATAAAAACACAAAGGATTTTGATCCATTGTTTCAACTAAGCTTGTTGACGTCCCAATGCGATAAGTAAACAAACAGCGATCAACGACAGTAATCCGCTGGGCAAGCACCATGGCACTTTGTGTAAAGAAATAATCATTTGATCTTTCTAACGCTTGATAGTGAAGTTGATGTTCGTCGATAAAGCTTTTTTTATACAACTTGCTCCAAGGGGCAATGAAACTGGCTGAAAATATCTCGTTTGAAATGTCTTCATATGAAAAAGGAACTTTTTCAGGTAGCTTCTCATGACGCACCTTGTACTTATAAGTCACCTCATTCGTCGACATATCATAAGTGGCGCCACCTGTCACACAAAAATCTGCCACATCTTTTTCACACTGATTGTACATTTCTTCAAGCATGGTCGGTTCAAAAAAATCATCTGAATCGAGAAAAGAGAGATATTTACCTCTGGCAATTTCCATTCCTTTGTTTCTAGCAACGCCTGCATATTGATTGTTTTGCGTGATGTATTTAAATCTCATGTCTTTTTTGACATACGACGCTAAAATTTCAACCGTGTGATCCGTTGAACCATCATCAATACAAATAATTTCAATTTCTTTAAGCGTTTGATTGAGCAGACTATCCAAACATTCATGCAAAAAACGTGCTGACTGATAACATGGAATGATCACAGAAACTTTAATCTCGTTCTCAAGTAGCCTTGTTTCATGATTGAATCGAACAGATGACAACGCTTCAACCGGTGTTTCCATGATAAAATGTAAATTCTTTGTCGACGTAACGTTGAGGGAAAACAGCGTTCGATTTTCCCAAATCTCAAATTCAATAAAGACCACTTCTTTTAAAAAAGTGATGACTTCCAAGAACTTTTCTCTCGTTTTAAGCTTTTCTAACACATGAATGGCAGAATAAAGACAACGTTGGAGAATTTGCTTCTTATAATGCTTGTAAAGGCCTTTTTCTACAAAATACGCCTTAATCTTCTGGCTGGCCTCATAAAAAGGATACGGATTTTCATCCATGGTCTCCACTAAACTCGTTCCTGAATTAATCGTTCTTGTATAGAGCCACGCATCAACAGCCGTAATGCGTTTTGCTTCGATAATCGTTGTTTGACAAAAGAAAACATCATTGCTTCGTTGCAACGGTTGGAAATCTAAGCCACTGTTAATAATAAATGCTTTGTTATACAACTTATTCCATGCAGCCATGTGACAAATGGTCATCATATATTTCCCATGATCTTGACGTGAAAAAGGTAATTTCTTCAAAACGGCGTCTTTTAATGGATAAGCATAATCAAGTTTTCCAGTGGTTAAGTCTAACGTTCCTGCACCAAAAAGACAAATATCTGCCTGGTGAAGCTCACTTTTTGCGTATACCTTTTCCATCGCCGTCGGTTCTAAATAATCATCAGAGTCCATAAAGAACACATATTTCCCTTTCGAAACAGCTAATCCTTTATTTCTGGCGACACCCGCGTATTGATTTTCTTGTGTCAACACGGTAATCCGATCATCCTTAGCTGCATGGTTGTTTAAAATGGCTAACGTATCATCAGTAGAACCATCATCAATACAGATTAATTCAATTTCCCTTAACGTTTGATTTAAGATGCTATCTAGACACTTTTCCAACTGAGGTGCTGAATTATAACACGGCAAAACGACGGATACCGTTATTTCTTGATTCATTGTGGTTTCCTCTCTTCTTTTTACATTAATGCTTGTAGCGATGGATTCTTGTGGTTAAAGTCTCTTCTTCTCCAAAGAAATGATCGTATTCTGCTAAAATTTGATTGAATTGGATATCATTCAAATTCTCAAGGACATTCTCTTTCCATAAAGCTGTACTTTTATCAACACCGTTTTCCTTAACATCGAGCTTTTCCTTCGTCACAACTGTCGGCGTATTGACCATAACTTGCATCATTTTTAACCATAGATCATCAGCTTTTAAACAGGTCCGTTTGATCGCTTCTGCATTCAACAACTCTTCATGCATGATGCCAGGTGGATACAAAACCCCTCCAATGCCAATCGGAATTAACTTCATTGAAGGTTGTTCCCTAATGAGTTCATAATCTTTTAACCAATACTTATAAGGCGCAACCTCTTTTTTCCCATTGACTTCGTTAAACGTCATTAAATGTGCCCTTGTTGCTGAAACCATATGAGGAAATTTCAAATACGACTGATATAAAACGTCAATTAACTTTTCATCGTATAACACATCATCGTCAACCGTGATGATTAAATCATCAGGAAATGCTTGCATGGCATAGTAGTACTTCTTATGCGGTTTCAAATCATCGTCAACCCATTTGATTGCTAAACCCCTATTCGCTTGGTCTAGCAATTCTGGCGTTAAATCTTTTTCTAACTGAGGAAACTGATCTTTAGACAAGTACAATAAGAGCCTATCTGCCTTTTTTGACTGATTCATGAGGGTTTCAATCGTTAAATGGATGTTAGAGATGCGTTCGGGGTAAGAAGTTAAAGAGACGACGATGTGCTTACGCATTGCCTTAACCGTATTTTCATACCACAAGGGCACCGTTCTTTGCAAGTCATTGTAGTTGTAAAGAAAGTATTCGAGACTTTTAATGCGATGCTGTGCAGCTTCTTTACTTTTTTTAAGTTGCGATAAAGATGCGCTGATCACTTGGAAGAGATTATAAAGGGCATGTAAATCCCAAAATGCTTGTGGTGGACGTTCTTCACCAGAAATATCAAAATAACCATGTATACAACCAGTCGCAAAAAAAGACGTTCCTTGCCCTTCTTTCCATGACCGCTTTTGATCTGGAACCGGTATGATATAGCAAAAGTCTTTCCAAGGATCTCCAAATGAATGATTATCAAAATCAAAGAGAGAGAGTGTCCCTTCTGAAAACATCATATTATGTGTTCCAAAATCCTGATGTAAAAAAGTCTGTGGACGATCTTTCAATTGTTCTTTCGTCTTTTCAAAAAAATCTAATATCAGATCAAACTTCTCAATCGTTAATGTTGATTTTTCAACTTTTTTAACCAACTTTTCATATTGTGATTGATACTTGTCGTGCCACGGATCTTCATTGGTACCTGCCTGCAAGCCATGCATTTTTTTTAAAATTTTCCCTGCTTCAAGTCCAAGGGTATATGCTTCACCTTTTGAAAATTTAGGAAATATATCCTTTAGCATCTGTCCTTCTAACCACTCTGTCATCATATAAGCCTTATCGGTTTGATCACAAACCTCTAGCTTAATCGGTCTCGCAACAGGAACGCCTACTTCTGTCAATTTTTGCATAAGCTCAAATTCTCTTTCTTTTTTACGATAATTTTTTTTATCAAATATCCTTAGAAAAAACGTTTTACCCTCTGAACACTTCGCATAATATTTTTCATCCTGAGACATGCCGACATCTATTTTTTTAATTTCACTAAACGATTTTAAAATATCCATTTCTTTCACGCTACCCTTCATGGGAACTATTTTTCAGAAAACTTAACAAGTCTGTGTAATAACTTTAAATGATAGAAAGATTCTCTTTTCAACGTTTCGTATACAGGTGTCATTTCACAAAACTCCCACCATTTGAGTAAATAAAACTTTTCTGTTGGGCTTAAAATGGCTTGCCTTTTTGGATGATCAGCAATTTTGACTGAAAATTTATCCAAATCTTTCTCTTTTTTAAAAGGAAAATCCCAAGGCTTAAGATTTTCAAACATTTTATTAAAATGGGCGGACTTGTAATGTGTCACTGCTTCTTCCCCTACGTCTTTAGCGACTTTAACATTATAAGCGTCGAAATCTTTAGATTTTTTAGAAATACGATAAATATCTCCTGCAAAAAATCCTGTTAAAAATGCTTGGTCACCCACATATAAGTGCTTCTCCTTCGGCATCGCTTTTTTCCATTGATTCGCATAATCAATATAATCTTGCATTTTTACATTTCGCTCTCTTAGTTGCTTGATATCCAAAATAAATTGCCCTGAATTAAATCCACCTGTTTTCCTTTCTGTTAGATCCTTAAAATTATCTTTCTCAACCCTCATTCTCCAAGTATTAAGCGCAAATAAAGTTCTCCCTTTCCAACCATCATAGTAAAAATCATACTCATCTGTTAGTAAAATAACATCTCCTGTATCAATGTACATCACTTTATCCACTTCTTCTGGTAAATACAGATGAGCAACCAAACTGTAAAAGCATTCACTATTTCCTGATCTAAATTTTGAATATTTTGTAATACCGTCAAACGAGCCATTCTCTTCAATTTTGATGTTATAAAACTTCACATCAATTGTTTTTGCATATTTATCCATTTCTTCTATGAGTTTGCTGCTAACTTTGCTTTGTAACAGATAAAAATAAATATCGTATTTAGCTGTTAGAACTTTACCAATATTAGCTAGATTGACAAAAACGTATCTAGCATATCCATCATCACAAGAAGTCATGATATTCATTCTTTTTCTCACTTTTATAGCCAGCCTTTCACTGTACTCAGAATCTAAAAGCTAGTACCAAACAAGCAAAATTTTGAGCATTTCATTTATATTTTTTGGATGTATTCATATGACTTTTCTGGATTATCCTTATACTTCAAGCCGACGAAGAGATCAACTTCCTTCGTTTTCTTTTTCATCAGTGTTAAAGCTTTTTCTTCAAGTTCTTCGTATTGTAGAACGATTGTTTTAAATCTATACAAGTCTCTCAAACTTTTACCGAAATAAATTTTAAATGGGTTTTCTATGTCAGGCTTGAAATTGGTCGTAATTAACTTGTCTGCTATTAATAATAACTTCAAATGCTCAAAACTTCTGTATGGAATGACTTTGATCCCGCGAGATTTTAACTCTGCAAACATTTCCGACTTCTCATCCAATATAAAATAATTTTCCTCATTTTTTATTTTCTGAGCTTCAAAATATTCGATTAGTTTAACCGTATCTTCTTCCACTTCATTTACATCATTCATAAACAAATTGACCTGTTTTCCCTTGTATTCTTCTAAAATGTATGGATGTAGGTTTCTTACCTCAACAATGTCCCATTTCTTAGAAGACTCCTCCGACAGCTGGGCATTAGCTAATTGACGTAAATAATTAATTTTGTTTGGATCATTGGTGACTTTTAAAGCTTTAGTTTCTTTTTCATAGTAAATGACTTTATTGCCAACAGAGAGATGACTGCCAGATACATCATTCATAAGTCGAGCTGAATTACGTACAAAGTTCAAGTTCAAATTAACTTTAGTTTTTAATTCTTGATGCTCGGCAACTAAATGAACTTCTTGGCTTAGAAAATCATAAGGTAGATAGCAGACGTTGGAAAAACTAAAAGGACTATTGATCAACATTCCTAATGCTTTCACCTTATCATAACTTCTAGTTGCTAATGGAATGTCTATTTTTATTCCTTGCTCATTTTCGAAGTAAACGTTGTATTGCGAGAAATCAAAGAACGTATCTAGTTTGCCCAAAATTTTAATTTGGTTGTTAAAAGCTTTAAAAACAATTATTTCTATTTTCGCTTGAGATAACTTTTCAATAACCTCACCTTGTGAATTGATTGCGTAAATGTCATTTTTATCTTCATTTAGTACATCCTTATAAATAAGATGCTTTGGTTTTATTTCACCTGTTTGTTTAAAATTTAAAATACTATGAAAACTGAAGTCAGTTTTTTTTGCGGCTTCATTTAATCTTTGATCATTTATATGTTGTAAAGCATTCCTTAATAAGAAAATCCTTTTTCCAAAATTTTCTTTACTTTCAAATGATTTTTCATTTTTAAAGGAGTAAAGTATATAGAATACATATAAATTTTGAAAATAAGTTCCTAGTTCTTTATCAACTATAAATTTGTCAATCACTTCTAACATTTTATTAGAAATAATTGGATTATTATTTCTAATAAGCTTAATCTTTTTCGACATATCTTCTTTGTAGTCTCTCGATAATTTTAAAAATGCTTCTTTAAACTCGCAATGCATATTATTCGCTGCTCTTTTTAATGCTTCATTTAAACAATGTCCTAATGAATAAAATTGATTGAAATCATCTGCTATCATTGTTAGAGCATCTGAATGGACGCGAATAAGGTATAAGGGTTCCCTGTGTACCATTACACGCCTAGCAACATTCAAAGAGTTGATAGTGAAGATTTTTTCTTCGTAGATTGGTCCACCTGTAAATCTTAACATATTCTCTTCTAAAAACTTACGTTTGAATAAACGGGTACACACAGATGATCTAAACTGCTTACTTTTTATCATTTGCTGTAAAATCTTTCTCCCAGAAGCAAGTGGATAATCTTGGTTATAGCTATACATTCCCAAACAAGGTTCATTTTTTTCGTATAGCTGAATTGGATCAAAAAACACCTCACCTTCACAAAATAAATCATCTAAATTATAATATTTAGCCTTTCTGTATAAACGCTCCAGAGATGTAGGGAGTAGTAGATCATCGCTATCAACAAACATTACATACTCACCTTTTGCAAGATTTAATCCTTTGTTTCTAGCTGATGATTGACCTCGGTTTTCTTGAGATATAATGGTTATCCGATCTTCTTCTTGAGAAAGTTTATTCAATATTTCTAAAGAATCATCTGTTGAGCCATCATTTATACATATTATTTCTATATCTAGTAGACTTTGATTCAAAACACTTCTAAGAGTCTCCTCTATATACTTTTCACTATTATATACTGGTATTATTACAGATATTTTCAATTCACTATTTAATCTAAAGTTCCTTTCGGGTACATATTCACTTTCTGCTTCATCTTTTCTAAGAATAGGATTATATACTCCTAGTTCTTCAACACTAGTATCCACAAGGAATTTTAACATCTTTATATTTGGATCATTTACAGGTAAAAATTCAAAAGTTTCTAAAAGTTCAAATTCTGGAATACATTTACTTTTAAGAAATAAAGCAATTTTTAACCATGCCTCTTTTGTCTTTGCAGCATTTAAGGTATGAATAGCATTAGATAAAACTACTTTTTTTAAACTTCGATGCATATCAGAAAAGCAATCCCTTTTCATGAGGTGAGTTTTTAACGCTTTATTTGCTTCGTAAAAAGAAAACGGATTGTTATCCATAGTTTCGATAAGACTTGTTTCACTACCAATTCTATATGTAAATAACCAACCATCAACAACAGTAATTCGTTCTGCTATAGATATAGCACTTTGCGAAAAATACACATCATTTGCTCTTTGAATAGCTTGATATTTCAAGCTATTTTTTTGAATAAATGATCTTTTATACATTTTATTCCAGGGTGCTATAGTGCTTATACTGAAAATATCTTGTAAAACATCTTTATAAGAAAATGGCATATTGCTCGGGAACGATTTATGACGTACTTTATACTTATAAGACACCATTCCTGTCCTCATATCATAATTTCCACCACCAGCTATACAAATTTCCGACGCATCCTCTTCTGATTTTTTATACATTTTTTCAAGCATCGTAGGTTCAAAAAAATCATCAGAGTCTAGAAAGGACAGATATTTTCCTCTTGCTATCCCTAGTCCTTTATTTCTTGCAACACCTGCATACTGATTTTTCTGCGCCAAATACTTAAATCGTCTATCTTTTTCAACATAACTTTTTAGAATTTCTAGTGTTCCATCTGTTGAACCATCATCTATACATATAATTTCAATCTCTTTTAAGGTCTGATTTAAAAGGCTATCTAAACATTCATGTAAAAATCTTTCTGAGTTATAGCAGGGAATGATAACAGAAACTTTCACTTTGCTTTCTAGTAATCCTAATTTATGATTAAATCTAGCCTCCTTAATTTCTTCTTCTGTACTTTCCATAATAAAGAACATGCATTGAACAACTGTTAATTTTAAATCGAGCAAATCTCTATTTTGCCAAATTTCAAGTTCTAAAAAATACTTTTCTTTTAGGAATAAAATGACATCTTTAAAAACTTCGTTTGTCTTTAATTTAGAAAGTACATGTCTAGCAGAATATAAATGTATACGTAAAAGTTGTGGTCTTAACTCTTCAATAACACCTTTCTTTACTAAATATTCACGAAGTTTTTTATTTGAATCATAAAAAGAATATGGATTAATATCCATTGTTTCTACAAGACTAGTTTCTGAATTGATTGTTCTTGTATATAACCATTCATTAACTGATGTTATTGTTTCTGCTTCGATTAAAGTAGCTTGGCAAAAATATAAATCATTGCTTCGTTGAGTTTCCTGAAATTTTATTTTTGATTCATCTAAAAAAGATTTTTTATAAACTTTATTCCAAGGAGCAGTGTGACATATAGTCATTATAGCACTAAAAACCTCTCTTGGAGAAAATGTCCCTTTATCAATAACTTTCTTTTTTAATGGGTAAGTATAATGCAACTCATCTGTAACTAAATCAAGAGTTCCTGCACCAAAAATACAAATATCAGATTCAAGCTCATCGATCCTATTAAATATTTTTTCTAGTGCTGTTTCTTCTAAAAAATCATCAGAATCCATGAAATATAGATACTTACCCTTTGCTATAGACATACCTTTGTTTCTTGCAACACCTGCATATTGGTTTTCTTGGCTTAGAACTGTAATACGGGGATCTTTTTTTGCGTATTCTCCTAAGATTTCTAATGTATTGTCTGTTGAACCATCATCTATACATATAATTTCAATCTCTTTCAAAGTCTGTTTTAAAATACTCTCTAGACATCTATCTATTAGATGTGCTGAATTATAACATGGAAGTATAGTTGAAATTTTTATTTTTCCTCTTGCTATCTTTTCTATCTTCATTTCTATTCACCATTCATTTTTGAAATTTAGAACACATTATCACTTATTTTTGAAATTAACGTATTTTCTTCACCAAAATATTCATTATAAATTTTTAATACCTCTGCAAGTTGGATATCATTCTTTCGTTCAAGCACATTCTCTCTCCAAAGCACTTTTTCTTGAGAATCTCTCCTAATATTTAAAACTTCTTTTGAGTATTTACTCACTAAGGCAACAGGAGTATTATTCATAACTTGCATCAATTTAAGCCATAAATCATCTGCAATAGGAATATTACTTTTAATAACTTCTAAATTAAATAATTGTTCATGCATACTTTTGGGAGGGTATAATGTTCCACTACCACTAAGAGCAAGCAATTTCATAGAAGGTTTTCCTAAAATCATATCATAATTTTTAATCCAATAATTATAAGGCTCCACTTTTTGACCATCTTCAGTAATAGTTATTAGGTGAGTTAGCATTGTCGAAACAGCTTTAGGAAACTTTAAATAGGATTGATATAATTTTTCCACCATATCTTCTTCGTAAAGTAGATCATCATCAACAGTGATAATAATGTCGTTAGGATATTCTTTCATCACATAGTAATACTTTTTATGCGGTTTTAAGTCATCATCAACCCATCGTATTTCAAATCCTTGATCTAACTGTGCTAATAGCTCCTCAGGTAAATCATTTTCTAAATTAGGAAACTGATTCTTTGAAAGCCACAATAATATTTGATCCACTTTTTTTGATTGATTCAGAAGCGTTTCAATCGTTAAATGGATTTGATTAATTCTTGCTGGATAAGAAGTTAATGATATTTTAATCTTTCTTTCACATTCTTCATTCTTATTAGTGTATTTTGATAAACCTTCACTATCGTCCGATTTTACATAGTACTTCTCCTCTTGGGATTCAACTTTTATTTTTCTGACTACATCAAATTTTTCTAATATATACATATATTTTTAAATCTCCTCTTCTAGCATCAAACTGATCTAGTATCATAAAAATCACGAGTTTAGTAAACGCTGATCTTTCCCAATTTGAAGAAATGAGACCTTTCACACCGAAAGACAGCTTCTATTTCGCATATAACACAATCTGTTTAATAAATTTCCACTCAATTTACCAACTTTCCACTCAATTTACCAACTTAGAATTTCTGTTATAAAGTGCAGAGAAATTTTCCATCCTTGCTACAAATAATAGTCGTTGCTTTTTTCTCTTAAAAAAAGGGATCAACATTTTCAACATTTTCAAAATCTTTCATTAATAATCTACGCATATCACCATAGATTTGTTGGATTTAATCAGATATTTTTCACATTCTGAATAATTTTTAAAAATTTTTTAAACTCACACATTTAATCTATTGACTTTAACCCCCCCCTGTGGTATTAAAATAAGGTAATTCCTTAAAGATACTCATCCTCAAATTTATAGGAATTATTCTAAAAATAGTTTCCAGAAACTGCCCGACTGCGCTTTAATATCCTTTCGTCATTCTTTTTAAATGACGAAA
>WRKJ01000065.1 GCA_009778135.1 Defluviitaleaceae bacterium | reverse complement strand
GTTCATCCCAATAAGCTTGAAACAAACTGTTATACGCATCAAAAAGCTCTCTCGCTGGATCAAACGCCACATTGGTAATTTCAACCCTTGAACCGTCGCCACCACCATCAGCACAACCCGCTAACACGACCATTGCGACAAAAGCAATCACTGCGAATGCCCATTTTTTATTTTTTCTTAAACGTAACTGTTTCATTTTAAACGCCTCTTTTCATTACTCAATTTATACGCCTCAGGCGCTTTTTCTCAAACACCCAGTTCAAGCAACCCTTGTGACAGCATCGCCTACCCTTATAGTATAGCATTCATTTTCAAAAAAGGAAGTACGCACCTTTTTGTAGCATAGCCACCTTTTTGTAAGTAGGTTTCATAAAGGATAGTGTTGAAAAACCTTGACGGCCAGTCAAACTTCATCCATTTAAAATGCCTCAAGCGAAATTGACTATCAATTCTTGATCAAATCTGGTATAATTAAATGTGCAGATGGGCGCGCAAACACGAGATGTACGAGATAACATTCAAAAGGGAAAGGGAGGGATTTTAATGGGGACGACCCTTACATTTGACATGATTCAAGCAGCAAGAGACAATTTGCAAGGAATCATTAAAGAAACAGATTTGTTTTACGCAGAAAAATTCAGTGAAGAAACGGGGGTAGCACTACATTTAAAATTAGAAAATTTGCAAAAAGCAGGTTCGTTTAAAATCCGAGGTGCTTACAACAAAATGTTGCATTTAAGCGAAGCTGAAAAAGCAGCGGGTGTTGTCGCTTCAAGTGCAGGAAATCATGCACAAGGGGTTGCCATCAGTGCGACCAAGTTGGGTATTAAATCGACCATCGTCATGCCCAAAAATGCGCCTTTTGCTAAAATTTCAGCCACCAAAAACAACGGTGCACATGTTGTGTTAGAAGGCTATGGTTATGATGAAGCTTACGAAAAAGCAAAAATCATTCAAAAAGAAACAGGTGCGACATTTGTCCATCCATTTAATGATCCCTATGTCATCGCAGGTCAAGGCACCATTGCTTTTGAAATGCTTGAGGCACAACCTGATTTAGACGTGATCATCGTCCCCATTGGCGGCGGTGGTCTTGCTGCTGGCGTCGCGTTGGCTGCCAAACAAATCAAACCAAGTATTCGCATCATCGGGGTACAATCTGAAAATGCACCTGCGATGTATGAAGCGCTCCAAAGTGATAAACTTGAACATGTCCCTGTTACACGAACCATTGCCGACGGCATTGCCATTGCACACCCCGGCGAACTGACTTTTCCCCTTATTCAAACTTATGTTGATGACATCATGACAGTTTCAGAAACGCAACTTTCAGAAGCCTTTTTATTCTTATTAGAAAGCTGTAACTTGGTTTGTGAAGGTGCTGGAACCGTCTCTGTCGCCGCTTTGATCAACAATGTCGAACGCTTTAAAGGTCAACAAGTTGGCGCTGTGCTCTCAGGTGGGAATATTGACATTAATTTAATTGAAAGCGTCATCAATCATGCGTTGGTTTCCACTGGAAGACGCACACAAATCAAAACGGTCGTTAGCCATCAACCAGGGGAATTAGCCCGGCTTTTCGCTTGTATTTCTGAGTGTGGTGGTAATGTTTTATCCATTTATCAAAATCGCAATCGCAAAGGACTGTCCATGTATCAAATGGGCGTGACGCTCGTGATCGAAGCCATTGATGCCAGTCATAAGGCTGCTATTTTTGATCAATTAACACATCATGGGTATACGTTTTATGAAAGCCATACACAAACCAATTAAACGATCACATTTAAAAAGCTCATCTGATCAGACCCTACTGTCAATGAGCGAAAAGGAGTTATTAAAATGCCATTACATGTTGCACTCTATCAACCAGAAATCCCACCTAACACAGGAAACATTGCCCGAACTTGCGTGGCGACCCATGTAACGCTACATCTGATCCATCCGTTGGGATTTAATATTGATACAAAGACAGCGCGTCGTGCTGGTATGGATTACTGGGAACATGCCATCGTTTGCCATTATGAGTCGCTAGATGACTTATTTACCCACTATCCAACTGCAACCTTTTATTTGATTGAAACAGGTGGCAATAAAGTCCACACAGATGTGGACTTTTCAAATGTTGAAGAAGATATTTTCTTTATTTTTGGCAAGGAATCAAGTGGCTTACCAAAGACATTACTCGCCGAAAATGTGGACAAAATTTTAACCATTCCCATGACGAATCAAGTCAGGTCGTTGAATTTATCCAATACAGCTGCCATTTTGATTTACGAAGCGTTGCGTCAACAACATTATGCGGGCATTAAATAGCCCCTACGGTCATCTGCTAACGATCACATCGCAGATGATTTTTTACTTTTCTGTCAATTCAAGGCTTTCTTGAAAGTCTCTCACCTGATAAGTCATTTTGTATTCACTCAACGCCATGTCATAACTGAAATTCCCAAAGACTTTATTGATTGCGCCAACACGCTTGGTCAACAACTTCAGCAATGGATTGAAAAATCGTGTCAGTCGCAACTGCTTCCCATGAAGGGTGGCAACGGCCATTACCAAATCACTGGTCTTTACATAATGGGCATTTTGCGGGTGAAAAACGCCGTCATCAACATGTTCAATGATAAGGCGAATGAATTCACATAAATTATCAATGTGGATCATGGACCTTTCATTGTCAACATTTGGAAATAAAGGAATCCATTTGGCTAACTTGGCCAAGCGTGGATAATTCCCTTTAGATCCTCGCCCATAAACCATCGGTGGTCGAATAATGGCGACTTTGAAATCATCAGCTTTTAATGCAACTAAGCCACACTCCGCTTGCCATTTCGAATCACCGTAAAAGTTAGCGGGTTGCGGCGCTGTCTTTTCAGTGATGCGCTTCTTTATACCCAATGACGCCGCTTCTCCATATACAATCATGCTACTCATGAAAACAAATTGACGAACCCCTTCTTTTTTCGCTTTCTTCGCGACTTCAATGGTCAATTCTTTGTTTACTTGATAATAAGTCGTTTTCATGTCGGCCGTTGCGTTCCTTGTATCAGAGTGGGCAATGCCCGCCACATGAACGACCGTATCAAACTCAGAAAAGTCTTTCATTTTCCAGCTACTGTCTTTAACAGAAATAGCTTCGACGCTGCACGACCCTTGCTCAACTGATAACCACGCTTTAACAGCAACGCCAATGTAACTATGCTTGCCTGTGATGAGGATTTTTTTTTTTGTCATCTGTACCCGCCTTCAATCATGTTTCTCTCTTTGCTGCCCTTCAACAATGCCTTCAGCTGTTGAAACTGATTTAAATGTTCGAAAAATGCATTTCAAATCAAATAGAAAAGACATTTTTTCAATGTATTCACCATCAAATTTTGATTTGATAGCAATGGGTAATTCATCACGGCCATTCACTTGTGCCCAGCCAGTTAAGCCAGGACGCACATCATTAGCACCATATTGATCTCTTAGCTCAATGAGATCTTCTTGGTTGTATAAAGCCGGTCGTGGACCTACCACACTCATTTGACCTGCAATGATATTAATTAACTGTGGTAATTCGTCCAAAGACGTCTGACGTAAAAACTGTCCAAACCGGGTAATGTACGCAGCTGGATTTTGTAACAAATGCGTCGGCTGATCCTTCGGTGCGTCGATACGCATACTCCGAAATTTTAAAATTAAAAATTCAGTTTTACCTTTACCGATTCGTCGTTGCCTAAAAAAGACAGGTCCTTTAGAATCAAGCTTGATCACCAAACATAACAGTAAAAAGAGTGGTAACAAGAGCATCAACACCAACGTTGCCGCAACCAAGTCAAATAAACGTTTCAAATAATGGCGATACATCCAATTCCACTCCTTTTAATTCATGCGAATGTGACTTAAACCCAATCAATCCGCTGATGTTATGAATCATGCGCCTTTTCTTTCAAAGCACAGTTTTGATTGGCAAAAGCAACCAATCGCTTCGCCAAGTCGTCTGATTCTTCAAGAGAATCGACAAAACCAACCACTTCTTCTAAAGGAAGTGTCTTAACTTGACCGACAAAAATCTTTTCAAAAATATTTTGTTTGACTTCTTCACCTGTTAACAGTAATTCTTCAAACAGTTTTTCACCCGGTCTGATACCTGTTTCAATAATTTGAATTTCTTTTTCAGTGAAACCGCTTAATGTGATCATCTTTTTTGCCAAATCATAAATTTTGACGGGTTCACCCATGTCAAGTACAAAGACTTCTCCGCCACGAGACAGCATACCAGATTGAACGACAAGGCGACTTGCTTCAGGAATCGTCATAAAATAACGCGTCATTCGACGATCGGTTAATGTAATAGGTCCGCCTTTCGCAATTTGTTCTTTGAACAAAGGGATGACACTGCCACGGCTACCTAATACATTACCAAAACGAACAGCTGAAAGCTTCGTCCCACCTTCTCCTGATTTCAACCCTTTTTCACTAATGCCTGTTACAATCATTTCTGCAATTCGTTTTGAAGCACCCATCACATTCGTTGGATTGACGGCTTTATCTGTTGAAACCATGACAAATTTACTTACACCAACACTTTTAGACGCTTCTGCGACATTTTTAGTTCCATAGATGTTGTTTTTGACTGCTTCCATCGGGTTTAACTCCATCAATGGTACATGCTTATGTGCAGCGGCATGATAAACCGTATCCGGTTTATATTTTTCCAATAGACGAAAGATTTTTTTTCGATCTTTAACATCTGCAATAATTGGAATCATTTTTGTCCGATGGCCATAAGTCGCTTCTAGTTCACGATGAATTTGATAAATGGAGTTTTCACCTTGACCCACAAGCAATATTTTAGCAGGCTTAAATCGACTCACCTGTCGACAAATTTCAGAGCCAATCGATCCACCAGCACCTGTGACCAAGATCACTTTCCCTTGCAATTCAGTCTTTAAACCTGCCACATCTAAATGAACGACTTCTCTTCCCAGTAAGTCTCCAACGCTCACGTCACGTAAACGATTCAATTCAAAACCGTTAATTAAAATGTCTTGTGCATGCGGCATTCGATTAACCGTAACGCCAATTGCATTACAAGTTCGAACAATTTCTTCAATTCGACTCGCTGATAACGACGGAATCGCAATAATGACATGTTCAATATGACGATCTCTGACCACCATTGCCAAGTCGTCAATGCTACCTAATACACGAATGTTGTGAAGATATGTGCCTCTTTTGTTAATATTATCATCGACAATTCCAATCATTTCATACGTCGCATCATCTATTTCAAGACTTTTGAAAAAAACATTGGCAGCTTCTCCTGCGCCAACAATCAATGTTCTTTTTAAATGAAGGGCCGATTTTCTTTCATGACTGATCACTTGGGATAGCAATGACCACACAAAGCGTGAAATACAAATTAAAAGAACTGCAAATAAATAAGACAAGGCGCGAAACCTTAATCTAATGTGGATGTCATAAATCCAGTCTGTTGCAACCAAGTGAATCAAAAATGTTGCCACCATGGCATAACCAACTGACAAGACAGTACTAATGTCCACATAGCGATTCAATCGGGAAAAAACTTTAAACACAAAACCAAAAAACCAATACAAGATAATGGTAATCAAATACATGGGGACATATACAAAAATATTATCATTTACAATATCAATTAAGAAGATATGAGAAATCACAAATGACATGGCAATTAAGCAAGCATCCACTATTCCCAATATAAGTCGTTTTAAATTTCGAGACATGCTAAAAATTCTCCTTGCCCTTTGCCTTTATCATGGATCATCTGATGCATCCACATGCAGCAATAAAAGCATAAATATTTCTTTTTTCTAACCATTTTTAATGATAGCTCGTTTCAACTCGCAACCCCTCAAGGTCATTTCTCCTCCTGTACTATCACTTCGTGATCAATCGGACTTCAAAATGCTTGTCGGGGTTTACACGCTCGTTTACACTTTTAATTATATCACTTTTATGTGCATTTTGTCTATCCATTAAAAAATTAGAATCAGAGATGGTCCCAATTCTAATCTTTAAGTGCATATTTAGCAACCGCAAATAAACTCCCGAGCAAACTTACTAGAATGGAAATAATGCCCATCACAAATCCGACTTGATAAACGAGGGGAGAAGGGGATGCAAGCTGGAAAATATTAATCGCAAAGATGCCATCATTCAAGTCATAGACCAAACTGTACCCAATCATGGTGAATAGAATCGGGAAAATGGCACCAATCACACCAATAATTAAACCTTCTATGAGAAAGGGGAACGTGATATGACCAATCGATGCCCCGACAAGACGCATGATGCTCAATTCCTCTTGTCTTGAATAAATCGTAATCTTAATGGTATTGTGAATTAAGAAAATGGCCAGTAACATTAAAACACCAGCAAAGACCATCATGACCACCCGAATCGCATTGGTTGTCCCACTAATCAACTCAGCAGCATCTGAAGGATGCTGGACAGATTGAAGGTACGGATGAACCAATAATTCGCCTTCCAGTAAATCCAAAGCCGTAATATTAACAGCTTCAATAATAACGATATCTGCCAATGTGTTACTCGTACGTTCAAATAAATACCTTAACTCGTCATTATCACCGACAATTTGAGACACAACTTCTTCTCTTTCCGTATAGCGATCAATAAATTCATGATGATAAACCAGTTCATGGTGATCAAGCAAGTGCATCACCGACGTAATTTGCGCCTCAGTCACATCATAATTAAATTCAGCTAACATGGTCACTTGGCTTTCAATGTCTCTTGTAAATGCATTTGTATTCACCACAAACATAAAAACGACAGCACATAAACTCAACGTAATAATTAACGTTAACACAGATGAAAATGACATAAAAATATGATTACATACATTCTTAAACCCATCGCGGGCATAAATATAAAATTGAAATTTAGACTTCATGATAACCCATCACCTCGTCTTGTACAATCGTTCCTTTATCAATTCTAATGACACGACATCCGCTATCAAAGATCAAATCATAATTATGAGTCGCCATAATAATTGTTTTCCCTTCTTCATTCAGTTTTTTTAAAATAGACAAGATTTGAAATGAATTTTCTGGATCTAAGTTACCAGTTGGCTCATCAGCAATCACGACATCAGGATTATTGGCGATGGCTCTTGCAATGGCAACACGCTGTTGCTCGCCACCAGAAAGTTGGTTTGGATACGATAAAACTTTATTTCCTAATCCAACTAAATAAATAACTTTCATTGCCTTTTTACGCACTTCTGTCGCAGATAGTCCAACTGCTTCAAGGGCAAATGCAACATTTTGATAAACTGTTAATTTCGGCAAGAGCTTAAAATCTTGAAAAACAACACCCACTTTTCGGCGATATAAATGCGCTTTAAACCGATTCACATTTGTGACATTTTCATTTTCAAAATTCAACTGACCCGTTGACACTTTCTCTTGTAAGCTGATCATTTTTAGAAATGACGACTTCCCTGCTCCACTAGGCCCAATAACAAACACGAACTCACCCTTGTTAATATTTAAATTTAAATTATGAATCCCTGTTACGCCGTTAGGATATCTTTTACTAACATTCGTAAACTCAATCATTTTTTCACCAACTTTTTAATTTAAAGCAAGTTACATTATAACATACTTTTCGACCTATTGTAACCCTGTATAGAGATGAAAGCGGAAGTTTCATTTCAACTTCTTATTCTCTATTTTAATGGGCTAATCCTGAAACGTCACAAAAAATAAATGGGCGCATATACTAAAAAGACTGATGCAAAGGAGTGTTAAACATGTTTCAAGCAAAAAAGATAATGATTGAAAACCACGCATTTACCACGTACGAAGTCTTCTTACCTAAGACAACTTTATTGGTGGTCACAAACGAAATCGGTTATATTATGTGTGCCGCTGTTGATATTGATTTCTTTAACAACACACCCAAACTTGCCGCACGTAAAATCATCGCTGGACGCGCAGAAGGTGTCAGAACCATCGAAGAATTACTGGATGCACCACTGGCGAAGCTAACCCATGCAGCCGAAGAAATCGGCATTAAAGAAGGAACCGTTGGACGTGATGCGTTGCTATTAATGGCAAAAGCTCAAAACGACGAATCAAAGTGAAAAATGAATAGATGTGCTGGGCACATAGAAAGTGGCAAACAGGTTCCATCTTGTCGCCACTTTTTACTTTAACGTTGATTCGTCTCTTGAAAGATAACAGCAATAGCCGCTTTAACAGTATCTACACCAACAATTTCAATGCCATCTGGTGATTTCCAACCACTGAGGTTCTTTTTGGGAACAATGGCTCTTGTGAAGCCGAGCTTTTTCGCTTCTTTCACGCGTTCTTCGATTCTTGATATTCGGCGAATCTCTCCTGTTAAACCCACTTCTCCCATGTAAACATCTCGATTCGGCGTTGCTTGATCTTTGTAACTCGACACAATGCTTGCAACAATCGCCAAATCAACAGCAGGTTCATCCACCTTTACACCACCAGTCACTTTCACATAAGTGTCTTGGTTTTGCATAAAAAATCCCATTCTCTTTTCCAAAACAGCTAAAATAAGAGACAGGCGGTTATTATCAATCCCCGACGACATCCGTTTTGGATTCCCAAAAGAAGTCGGTGTTAATAAGGATTGAATCTCCACTAAAATGGGTCGTGTCCCTTCAATGGCAGCCATAATAGACGTGCCTGGCAAGCCAACAGTCCGATCTTCTAGAAAGACTTCAGAAGCATTGGTCACTTCAGCCAAGCCTTCTTCTTTCATATCAAAAATGCCAATTTCATTGGTTGAACCAAAACGGTTTTTAACGGCCCTTAAAATACGATACGTGTGATGGCGCTCACCTTCAAAATAAAGAACCGTATCGACCATGTGTTCAAGTAAGCGCGGTCCAGCAATGTTACCATCTTTGGTCACATGACCGACGATAAAAATGGGAACACCACCCACTTTCGCCATCTTCATGAGCCACGACGTACATTCACGTACTTGCGTGACACTGCCTGGTGCTGACGCTATTTCATCCAAATAAATCGTTTGAATGGAGTCGATGATAATAAAATCAGGTTTCAATGTTTTCATTTGAGCTTCAATGAGTGCCATGTTTGTTTCTGAATACACATAGAGCTGATCACTTTTTGCATCCAGACGTTCAGCACGCAAACGGATTTGCGTTGACGATTCTTCGCCTGACACGTAAAGTACTTTGATGCCTTGGCTGCCTAAATCCTGTGCTGTTTGTAAAAGCAATGTTGATTTCCCAATACCAGGCTCACCTCCGAACAAGACAAGGGAACCTTTCACAATACCACCACCAAGTGCACGATTGAGCTCACTGATAGATGTTTGAATGCGATCTTCATAAGTCGTTTCAATATCAGTTATCTTTTTTGGCATTGGCATCTGGTTTGCAAAAGCAGACTGTGCTACTTTTGGCGCGTTCTTATCTATTTTTAATTGTTCAACCATGGTATTCCAAGCGCTACAACCCGGACATTTTCCAACCCATTTCGCAACTTCATGTCCACATGTTTCACAGAAAAAGACGGTTTTACTTTTTGGCATACCTGTACCTACCTTCCGTTGGCGCGTTCTACTTGTAAATCAAAATACGCTCGCATGGCTTCACGGGCAATGACTGCTGCAATGTTTTGTGGACCACGTGTGCCCGCTATTTGAGCTTGTGGCACAATAACAGAAATGGCAATTTGCGGATTATCATAAGGCGCATAAGCAACAAACGATCGATTGTACACTTCTGTATACTGGCGGGCTTCGTCTAAGAAGATATGGCCATTTCCATCTCGGAGAAAGTCTTCAGCTGTTCCCGTTTTCCCAGCAGGTCTAAAATCGACACCTCTAAAAATGCCAAAAGCTGTCCCTTCAGATTCTTGTATAACGCGACGATGCCCTTCACTGATGGTGTCCCATTGCTCATCTGTTAATTCAATCCGATTCAATAAATTAGGTTCAAATGCACGAATAAGTTGTTGACTTCCTTGCATGCTTCCAGGCATATAAATGTTTTGAACAAGTTGCATCTGCATCCGATCACCGCGGGTTGCTAAAACAGAAGCAAATTGCGCCAGTTGCATCGGTGTGTAAGTGTCTGCTTGTCCAATTGAGAAGAAAAGCAGATTAATGAAATTACGCGTTGCTGTAAATCCCGTCCCTTCAGTTAATTCAATGCCCGTTGCACTCCCCAATCCTAATTGTCCAAAGAAGTTACGGTAAACATCCCATGCTTCATTGTCATTTTCCCACCCCAAAACTTGACCATTTGGTGTGTAATAAACACCTGCAAGTTCCATAGATTGACGGAAGAAATACACATTACTTGAACGACTCAAAGCAATCACTTCATTCACGTTCCCCATTGGTGTCCAAGATCCTAACGCACGACTGCCCTGAAAATGCAAACTGGAATCATGACGTATCTGTCCAACTGTTGTGACACCCACATCATAGCCTGCCATCAACGTGGCGCCTTTAATAGAAGAACCCACTGCTGAAGCACGATGAATCGTTCCTAATGGATTCATGGTTGCTTCAAGTACACCTTCTTCATTAGGGGATAAGACAACACCCACCATACTTAACACAGCACCCGTCCTTGGATCTGCCATTACCACATAGGCTTCATATAAGTAACGCGCGACACTCTGGGTTTGGCGCTCATTAAGGATCATGTCTGTCACAATTTCTTCAACTCTAAATTGCAATTCTGTGTCTAAATTTAACGACACGTTAAAACCTGGTAATCCTTCACTCAGTTGTGTTGGAACACCATTTTCAATAAAATAGCGGGCTTGAAAGCCAGATAACTGTGCATGCAAACTGCGCTCTAACTGAGACATGCCAACTCGGGCATTCGCCGCATAACCTTGTGACAAAAAATAAGCTTCACGATCTCTTGGTATCCCTTGTTGATGCGTCGAAACATGTCCAAAGAAATCACGACTTAACGCACTTGGATACTCTCGATCCCAATCCACACCAATGTCAATCCCTGGCAATTTGCCCAAGTTTTCCATGACTCTAGCCATTTCATCATCCGTTGGATTTTCTTTAATGATGTTGGTTGTTCTTCCGGCACCTTGGTGCATCCGCATAAAAATGGCATGGGCACGCAACTCATCTTCCGTTAGCAAATCCACATGATCTTGCGTGACTTGCGCAACCATCATCGCATTAAACAGCGCATTATCATTCCCTGCGTATCGGCGGTCAGCATCAGAGACTAAATCTCGAACGTACTCAAGGTTTAAAAAGATAAATAAGTCTTGCTTATCACGAAAACTTAAAATAGAATTCACCTCTTCTTCAGTAAATTCAATCAATTTTGACAATTCCCTTGCAATTCGTCGCATTTCTCCTGTATACGTATTTGGCACATGACGATACGTAATCACGCTAATCGCATCATTGGTTACTAAAGGCGCACCATTTCTATCGAAAATGACACCACGGGAAACATCACTCCTTAAATTCGCTGTTGTCGTAATGTTTTGAAACGCCACATACTCATCAGCATAAATGATGTGAACCATATAAGCCGTCACAAATAGTAAAAGCGCCAATGATGCTGCGATCATTTTTAAAATATGCACACGAAAAACAGGAGATTTAAACCATCTATAAACGCCCGCCAACAAATATTTAACATTATCAAGAAAAGTTCTTAAATTTTTTGACATTTAATCCACCTCACACAACACGTCCAGCTTTCATCCAAAAATAATGGCTCGTTTGCACTTTTAATGATATCTAGTTTCAACTCGCAGCCCCTCGAGGTCATCACTGGCGCTAACTGATCTCTTCGTGATAAGTCTCGCTGCGTGATGCTTGTCGGGGCTCGCACGCTCGTTTGCACTTTTAATGATATCTAGTTTCAACTCGCAGCCCCTCAAGGTCATCACTGGCGCTAACTGATCTCTTCGTGATAAGTCTCGCTACGTGATGCTTGTCGGGGCTCGCACGCTCGTTTACACTTTTAATGATAGCATAAAAAATCGAAAATTACTACACTTGCCACAATTTTTCCACAGTCTCAACAAATTTTTTATCACGCTGTAGCAGCACCTCCATGCTGACGCTCATTTTCGGACACTTCACATAAACAAAATAAGTGGCTTGAGCTTCGACAATCCCAAACATGATCAACCATTTCAAATAACCTTGCACTTGCCTGACATTCTCTTTCGTACGCGCAATCCCATATTCACGCTGCAAATGCACCCAAACATCAGTGAGAGAAAAAACACCACCGACTTTAACATGCTTCATCACTGTCAACAAAACATAAGCTTGCCAAACAAACAACTGTTTTTTAATGCCATTTCCATCAACAGGCCAGCCGATTTCCGTTGGCAACAATGATAAATTAAATCCATGAATCAAACATTGTTCACGTAATCTCTTCTCCGACTTACTCACATAAAACCAATTGCGTCTTCGGAATTGCTTTTTCACCGCTAACCAACTCTGATCAAAATAAGCAGCCTTTTCACTTGTTTCAAGCAAGTCTTCAACTGAAAATTCACTTAATTTCCCACGCAATTGCTTCGCATAAATCGTACGCGCTGTCACAAAAACCGGTCGTTCAAAAATCTGAAACTGTGTCGTTTTCACGCAAAAATGAAAGAGTCGTGAAGCTTCACGTCCCAACATGACGGACGGTAACCGGAATGTCCCTTCTTTTTCTTCGACCATACCTAAAAAAATCCACAAAACTTTAATGTCGACGCGTTCATAATCAGATGTTCGCTGTTTAAATTCAGCATCACTCATGGGGCTCTTTTGAATTTCTAACACGTAGTTAACCGTTTTATATTCAAAATAAACATCGGCGATTCGGTTAATCGTTGGAAACCTTTTTTCAATGTCGCCACGTATCTGTTGACGTTTCAACCAATTGATCATCAAATGCTTAACCAGCACATGTGCAGCACTCTCTGAACTTCCGACTGATAATCTCGTTTTTTCATGAGCGAAATGTGCACGTTTCCTTGTACCGTTTTTAAAAATAACCGGTTTTTTACATCTTATACAAAAAAATGTTCGTCGCCGCTTCAAAGCCATGATTTCTGGCTTTGTTAACTTCTCTAAATCAATGATCTCATGACCTAACATGGCTTGCTTCATTTGAATCACCTCTTCGGTAACTTTTCGAAGACCACTTGATCCAACAGTTGATCACCAAAAAATGCCCTTCACTTATGATATACGCAATTAATTGAAATGTGTCGTCGTAAAAACAGTCGAAACTTAAAATTTAAACAATCTTTATATCTTTAAGGCTTTTTTTGGTATTTTTCGTAGAAAATAATATAAATTAATTCATGTAAAAACGTCACGTTCCCGTGACGTTTCTGCTATGAGAAGCTGGCCATTCTACGCTTGAGCTTCAAAAAAGGTGTGTGCTTTTTCCCTTTTCTTTTCCCATTGATGCGACGGATGATCAGTTTTAAAAGTTCACTAAACATGACAACGGAGGATCCTGTTGCAACAATACGTGCCCACATCTGTAAACTTAGTGGCACTGCATCAAAGAAGCCACTGGCAAACTGGGTTGCGACAATTTGTAAAAGAAGTGTTCCTGCGAGCATCGCAAGGGCTGCTTTGTTTTTAAAGAAGTTTTCTTTCACACTTGTAATCCCAAATTCACGACAGTTAAGTGCATTGAAAATCGCAAGACTTGCAAATAAAGAAAACATCACCGTACGAAATTCACTGCCATGCGCTGTCACATTTGTGAGATCGGCACCTAAGAAATTAAATCGCATTTGTAAAAACAACACGATGCTAATAAACAAGCTATTTAACCCGATGGTAGCTAACATAAACGGATGAATAATGCCATGTTTCTTTTGAATGGGTTTGCGATTCATCACACTGTTGCGAATCGGTTCCATCCCAAGGGCTAACGCTGGTGGGCCATCCATGATGATGTTAATCCATAAGAGATGAATGGTTGTAAAAGGCAATGTCATGCCTAACATTTGTGACAAAATCATAATCGAAAAAGCAATCACATTCACGGTCAACGTAAACTGGATATACCGTTGAAAATTATTATAAATACCCCGACCCCACTTAATGGCTTCAACAATCGTTTTAAAATTATCATCGGTTAAAATAATATCAGCGGCACCTTTACTCACTTCGGTTCCCGCAATGCCCATGGCGATGCCGACATCAGCTTTTGTTAAGGCTGGCGCATCATTAATCCCATCACCTGTGACAGCCACAACTTCACCATTGGCTTGCAACGCACTCACAATACGTAATTTAGTAGCAGGCATGGAGCGGGTCACAACGGCAATGGATGTGATTTCACGACGTAATTGCTCATCAGTCAATCCTTCAATATAAGACGCTTCAACGACACGCATCCCATCTTGAACAATCCCAATTTCGCGTCCAATCGCCTCAGCCGTAAAATAATGATCACCTGTTAAAATTTTTGTTTCAATATGGGCATTTCTTGTCGTTTCAATGGCTTCAAGAACACCTTCACGAAGTGGATCATTAATGGCCACAAATCCATGAAAAACCAATCGACCTGTCCAATCGTCGCGCATCGTTTCTTGCTTCGATGGCGTTTCTTTAAAAGCAAAGGCGAGCACGCGCATCCCTTCAGATTGGCGCTGGTTCATGAGACGCATGAGTTGCATGCTTCGATGGGGATTAAGGGCAATGCGACGCCCCTTCACCCATTCACTGTCACACTGGGCTAACACAACTTCCGGGGCGCCTTTTGCATAAATCACATATTGTAAGTCAGACTTGATGACACTTAACATGTACTTGTTTTCTGATGAGAAAGGCACTGTTCTAACCCGTTGCGCCCTGTCTCTCATCTGTTGATACTGCGTCATTTCAGTTGCAGCAATTAACGCACATTCCGTGGGATTTCCCATGTAAAGGGGTTCTTCACCTGTGAAGTCCACATCACCTGTTGCATTCAAAATACAATTGTTCACGAACATGGGATGCTGATTCAAATCCCCGATGTTAACCCATTGACCATCTAAAAAGACTTTTCTGACTTTCATTTTATTTTCAGTTAATGTGCCTGTTTTATCCGAACAAATCACGCTCACCGAGCCAATGGTTTCACACGCTTCTTTTTTACGAATCAACACATTGACTTTAGACATCCGTCCCATGGTCAACGCCAATGTAATATTCACCATGGTCGGTAATCCTTCTGGAACAGCTGCCACAATCAAACCGACACAGACAATAAAGGCTGTTTTAACCGAAGGGAAAACAACATCCATCTGTCTCACACTCGTTAAGAAACCTTCCCAACTGGTCCAATCAAAACGCAGTTGTGACGCCCTTAAAATTTGGAGCACCATATAACCAAATAACATGAACGCAATGCTTGAAGAAACCGTCGAAATCTTCCCGCCTAGCTTTCCCAATTTAATTTGAAGCGGCGTCATTACTTCCTCTTGATCAAGATCACGGGCAATTTGACCCATTTCCGTTGCGTCTCCAATGGCGGTCACTTCCATTACACCACTTCCATCACCAACCAATGTCCCACCGAAAACCACCAAGCCTGCCTTTTTCTCAACTTGATCAGACTCTCCTGTTAACATATCTTCTCGCGCTGCCAGTTGACGAGATTCCAGCACAATCCCATCAGCTGGAATCATATCGCCTGCTTCTAAATGGACAATATCTCCTGGCACCAGGTCTTTCTTTAAAACTTGAATTTTAACCCCATCTCGCACCACTTTAACCCTAATGTCATCCAACGATTTGGACAACGCTTCTGCTGCTTTCTTAGAACGTCCCTCTGTTAATCTGCCAATTAAGATGCCCAAAAGCACCGCAATAAAAATCCCTAACCCATCTTCATACTCACCGACCAAAAAACTCAAGCCCCCTGCCAACATTAAAATCAACATTAAAGGCTCTTTTAAAACATGTACGATATCCAAAAATACCGATCGTTCCTTCGGTTTAGAAAACTCATTTTCCCCATAAATCTTTCTTGCTTTTACAACATCCTGTGTACGAAGTCCTATCCTTTTTACCATCATTTCATTTTCACCTGCTTCATCTTAATTAGTGTGTCTATCTCGTGTATAGTCAAAGATATGTTCGACTGTACCCGCATAGAACATCCCGTTCAAAGAAGTGTCCGACCCATGATGACATCGATTATGTCAAAACGAAAAAAGCCGACAAAAGGTCGACTCCATGCTTCATTTTAATGGATGATACCCATGCTACCGCTCGTCCATCCACCTACGTTACCGCAATGAAAATCTTGAGATTGACGGCAGAACCGGTAACACAGGAAGCGTTGGAAGCGATGGGATTCTTGGCAGACTTGGGACAGGTAACAATTCTGGTAAGTCTGGAATTGGCGGCAGCGATGGCAATGCAGGGAAGATGGGAGCAGCACCAGGAGGTGTTGGTGCTTCAACGCGTACTAAGTGAGCATGTGCATCATTCAAACGTTCATAATACCCACGGATGTTCATTGTTTGAGTCGGAACATTGGCATAACGGGCAATCAATTCGAATGCACCACGAAGGGCTTCATAAAAGATGTCCCAAGATTCAGGTGTAAAGTCTGTCGCATCATATAAAGGTTCAAATCCGGCAATGTCACTTGGACGTGCCAATTCATTAAAGCGCGCAATCAAATACGAAATCGGAAGGTCCTCACCATCATCGGGTAACTCAATGTTGTCTTCGTCGTCTGGAACATCAATGGCTTCACCCGCTACTGTGACTGAAACTGTCACTGTTAAATCAAGGTTATTTGTGTTTGAAACAGTGGTTGGCAATGTGATCACCCCTTGCACATCAAAGGTTTGTGCTGTTTCAAGGGTCGGGTCATATGCCAAGTTGGCCAGATCCCATTCAACAGATGCCCATAATGGGACGACATGACTTGAGAAATCTGCCGAGTCAATGCTGCGATTTGTTGCGATGTTCCCACTTCTTAAAAAGTCGTTGTTACGAACATCTGTTTCAATGATCACTTGCTTCGGCAAGGTTAAGCCTTCAACCGTTGCATCTGTGCCGATTGGTAAACCTGTAATGGCAGTTAACTCAGTGTACAAACGTTCGAAAATTTCATCTTGACTTTGACGCAAGTAGGTTAAGTGAGCTGGCACCTGTCCTTGATCGTCTGAGCGCACAATGGTGTAAATGTCGACGAGCGTTCTTGTTGAATCATCATTGATTTGGTAGGTTGCAATGGAGAATTTGTACGGTGTCACTGTTGCAACTGACACATTGCGTCGCCAATTTTGATTGTAGATCGCCACATAAGGACGTGGGAAACGACGGACACCCCGATAACCACTTCCACTCGATGTATTGATGGAGATGTGAACCAAACCTGTTGGATCAAGCACGGCATTGTAGTTTAATCCAGTTGGATCATTGACGACCTCTGCTGCTGCATTTAACCACTGTTGATCCCTCTGTGGGGTATTATTCAGCATGTGATGGGAACGGGAGTAAATATGTTCGTGACCATTTAAAACAACATCAACACCTAAACGCTCCAGTTCTGGTGTCCATTGATGAACCAATTCACGAATGGCTACATTGGTTTCATAATCTCGGTAGACAGGATACGTGGCGTGATGGAACATGGCCACGACCCAATTGGCGTCTGAATGACGGTTCATCGCATCTTCAACAAATTGTAAGCGAGGTCCATTTCCTGCAAACTGGGTCCGCGTATTTGAATCTAAGACGATGAATAACACATCTCCCCAAATAAAATAATAATCAAACTGGGTATAAAATTGGTCCGCAAATCGACGAACGGTATGAGATGCCATCGGTAAATTGTAATGGAATGGCCACATGCGACTATTGGTATTGTTGGCACCTGAACCATCATGATTGCCCACAACAGGCACTAAAGGTAACGAGGTCAGTTGAGGTGCTGAAAACAACTGATCATGACGCATTTGAGAAGTGACAGCACTGTTGTTCATCGTTTGAACTTGATCTCCCACAGAAACGAAGAAATCTAAATCGAAATCACGTGTTACCACTTCCAATGTATTGATCCATCCTAAACCATCAGCTTCAAGGGATTGTCCACCGACACCAATTTGAGGATCACCACCAAGTCCAAATTGAAAATGATCCGTACCACCTGTACGAAATGACTTCACTTCAGATACACCATCTGCTGTCATGACCACATATTCATAGACGGTATGAGGCGTCAACTCATAAGCTGCCGTTTGATGAAGAAAATAAGCATAACCCGAACGCGTCGGCACCACATGGCGTGTCCCCATGTTTTCATTGCCTTCATGCACTTCAACAGGACGAACATTGGCTGTTTCTAACAATTGATAAGCTTCGGGACTTCCTTGTGGCCAAATCCGAATACTTCCTTCAGTTGACCCTGAATGCCACGTAAAACGCATTTGATTCACAGTACCACCGGGTGTTAAACTTAAATTTCTCACCGCTGTACCCACTTGAATATCACTGGCGATAACGGGCTGTTCATCAGCTAAAACGACTGATGTATCAACCCCTGATAATGTCGTTAACAACACAGAAGTCGCAAGTGCCAAAGGCGTTATTTTATTTTTTGAAAACTGTTTAAAACGATTCATGATTTTTCCTCCAAAAATGAATTAATTTTTAAAATGATGATTTTTACCATAAACATGTGACCCAATAACTGCTGTGGCAGGTGCTGCTAGCACCATCGCAGCAAAAGCAGAAATGGCACGCAACACTTCAATGCCAATATTCACTTGATTCATCAACATGTCATAAGCAACATTATCGGTTCTAAACAAAATAAGCGCAATCAGGAATGAACCCGTAAAAGCCAATATTAATGTGTTGGCAGATGAACCGATTAAATCGCGGCTAATTTTCATCCCTGAACGAAATAACATCTTAAAACCAGCATCTGGATTTGATTCACTAAGCTCTGCTGTAACCGACGCAATAGAAACAGCAACATCCATAATGGCACCCAGTGACGCAATTAAAATGGCACAAAACAGGAGTTCTCCCAACCTGGCATGCGTCGTAAATCCGATCACCGCTAAAGATGCCATTTCAGGAACATGGGTACCCGAGATATTCAATGCATGACTGATCAGCACATAAAAAATCCCATAAAACCCAATGCCAATCATCGTACCTAAAATGCTCACACAAGTCTTTTTCTCAAAGCCCATCACAGCAACCAAAGACACTGTAATGATGAGTAAAGACATCAAAACCGTTAGCACTGCTGGTGGTCCGCCACTCACAATCATCGGAATGAGCCAAAAAATAATCACGACAAACGTAAAGACCAATCCGTAAGCTGATCGCAAACCTGCTTTGCCAAATACAGCACCTAACAACCCAATAAACAAAAGTGCAATCACATAAATGGCTGTGGCACGTTCAAAACTGTGGACACGAACAAAATAATGAGCTGCGCCTTCGAACTGTTCAAAATAAAGCACCAAGCGACTCCCAACCTCAGCATGAACCGAATGACCGATAAAAAGCGTATGTTGAATGTCCACAACATCACCCCGACGCTTTCCCGTCAGCAACTCAACCCGCAAAACTTGACGTCCCATCCGAAGCCCTGTTTCATCAATGGTCGTCTCATCAGAGACAACTTCTACTACCCGTCCTGTTGGAAACGTGACACCGATTAAAGCATTAAACCCAAAATCAATGTGACTGTTGATGCCATACACGACCATGACGACCATCCCGATACTTGTCATTAAAAAGAACAAGACGTCTTTCGTTAACTTAAACTGCATGACTCCTCCTTATAAAAATGATATTTAAACGAAACGATTCCTTCATGAACATGACTCACCGATCACGAGCGCCGATGTGATACGTTATACCTCCTCTCATCAGGTTCTAGTGTAACAGATTTAACCCTGCTCAAGGTTAAGGATTTGAAAAGATCATGTTATCTTTTTGTTTTCTTTTGTTAACTTCTCGTTAATCACTAATGAATTTTTTACCCCGTTATGGTACAATATCATAATGATGAAATAAGGGAGTGATTGCACCATGCTAACAATTGAAGAAATTACAAATAAATTGAAGCCTATTTTTAGTAGCAAGAATATGGTGTCCATATGGATATTGTTTGGAATGTGGTTACAGATTATTTGCCTGAAATGGTTGAAAAATTAACTGACATTTTAGAAAATGATAAGGAATTATCATTATCAGACGAACTAACAGAAGATAGATATGAATTTAAAAATACTTCAAAGTTTAAGAAGTAGCAAAACAGAAACCTCAGAAGATGAATAAACTTAATGATTAAGGACTATAGCAGGAAAAATTATGTCCAGGTTAACAATGAAAATCTTTTGTCATGTTTCAAGAAAATGTTAGAACAATAGGATGATTGTATGAATCAAAATATTACATTAGTTGGAAGCATCATCAGTTCATTTGGTGCGATATTTGCAATTATTTTAGGAATAGTTAATGCACGTAATAGCAAAAAAGATAAAGCAGAACAACGCCAGTGGGAATTGGAAAAAGAACAAATAAGGCAAAAAGAAATTGATAGACAAGAAGAACACACCAGAAATAGCAAAAGGGTATCTTTGATGCCACGCTTTAATCTGATGCTTAATGAGCAAATGAGTACGAAAAACATTTTTCGTCATACTGAAAATATTATAATACCCTTATCTTTAGTCAATATAAGTAAAGATACAGCAACTGCTGTTGGCCTTGAATGCATGATTCCAAATGGTGGTTCGGAAAATTATTTTTTAACTAGTGGCTTAGAGAAAAATATTCATTTTATACATGACTACTTGGATAAAAATTATGCATTTAGCAAAGAAATTCTCAAAATGTCTGCAACATGTGAGATGCACGATGAAGCTTATGATGTTTTCTTTAAACTTCGGTTTGAAGACTTAGTTGGACGACTTTATGAACAAAAGTTTAGATTTCAGTATTGCTACAAAATATCCATGGAGTTATCACTAAACACCACGTCTTTTCCACCTATCTGTATTAAAGATAAAGATGATACTGGGAACAGTGGTTAATCTTTACTAATGTGACATAAATATAAACGGCTTTTATGGGCCAACAGGGCTTGAAAAACTTTAAGCATGAATTTCTTTAACAACCAAAAATAAGTATAGCCAAGTGCAACGGAGCATTTGGTTATACTTATTTTGCGTTTATAGATGGTCTAGCTATCAAAAGTAAAAATCATTTGTCAAAACTATCAATCCCGTAATTGAACTCGCCCATGAAAAACCAGAAAACGATAGTGTATCTGGTCTTGAAGATGGGGCTCGTTCAATATTCCCATCTGTGGTTGTACAACGTTGTATTGTCCATCTTGTACGCAATGCCGTCAGATATATACCAAGTAAGGATTACAAGGCTGTTTGTAAAGATATGAAGAGTTTTTATGGCGCTTCTTCACTCAAGGCAGCCACTGCTGCAT
>WRKJ01000064.1 GCA_009778135.1 Defluviitaleaceae bacterium | reverse complement strand
CTTTAAATGATGGAAGCAAGCACGTTTTTATCTTGGATAACTTGAATACTCACATGTCAGAAAGTTTGGTTAAACTAGTAGCAGAGTATGAAGGAATAGGCTTTTTTGCATCGTGTTAACAACCTTTTTCAATTGATCAAAATCATAAATAATTGAGGGTGATGATATTTCTTTTGCATATGAAAAAAGTTCTGTAGAAATATCATTATATACATTAATTAGTTTCATTTTAACCAACATTCCTTTCGCTATGCTCAAGGCACAAATTATGTAACTTTTAGCATTATGATCTAAATCAGTTCGAAGTACCAACTCTTTCCGCGAGCAACTTTCACTGCACAAGAATCCACCATCTCTTCTTTCTTAGGTAGATTTAAAACATAAACTGATAACTTTATCAAGATATCAGTTTAATAAGATTATAACTTTTATTTATACTTTTTGAACAGCTATAGCCTTTTCAGAAAAAAATATTCTTCAAATTCATCAACAGGACTTTTATAATATCCGACTTGTTTATAGCCTAATTTTAAATAAAATCCTGCTCCTTGCCAGCTGAAAGTATCTAATCGAATCATGTTTGCACCTAAAGATCTTGCAGTTTCTTCCACTTTTTGCATCAACATACGACCAATCCTTTTTTTTTAAAAGCTTCATCCACGTAAACAGTCGAAACATAAAATATTTTAAAAGCTGAGATACAGCCGCACGCTCCTGCAATCAGTTCTCCTTCGTACATCACACCAGTGTTGATATCACCAGAGAGTTTCTCACTCATATAGTGATTATCATATATTTCTAATCTATTTTCAATATCGCTAATTTGATTGTCATTTAATTTAATAATTTCAAAATTCATAATTCAATCCTCCTGTATGTGTTTATTTTACTGGTACTATGTCAAGTTTTTACAACTATAATAGGAACTAAAAATTCAGAAAAAGCAGAGAATGATAGCACTTCTTTTTTCATTCTATCATATTTTAAGAGATAAATCAAGAGAATTTATGAATGATTTGAAAGAATATGAATGATTTTAAGGAATTTATGAATGATTTTGGAATGATTTGATTGTGTCAACTGCTGCAACAAGGCATAGCTCTTTCTTTGTTGCAAGCTTCTATCGTTTGCCAAACACATTCAAAAACCAACGAATGATCGTTGGCTACGTATCTATCAACTTTTCCACTTCTTTCCACAATGTCTTCACTTCAATTGGTGTCAGATTCGCAAGCGGTAATCTGACACCACCTACATCAATTCCGTACATGGTCAACAAAGATTTAATCGGTGATGGGTTAGGATGTTTAAAAATCGCTTCATAAAATGGCATTAGCTTCGTATTAAGTTCCGTTGCTTCTGCTGTGGAACCTGTGCTTAGTAAGTCAAAAATATGTGTCATTTTCTTTCCAACGAGATGACTTGCAACGGAGATCACACCTTCGCCTCCAAGTTTTAATGTCTCAAGGTATAACGCATCATCACCGCTGTAAAGTAAGAAGTCTTTTGGCAATAATACTTTTAGCTCGGTTAGTAACGTCATGTTTCCCGTCGACTCTTTGATTCCAATAATATTCGGCACTTTTGCAAGTTCTATAATGGTTTCTGCGTTTAATCCCGTTCCACAACGAGAAGGAATATTGTATAAAATAATCGGCAATTCTGTCTGTTCCGCTAATAGTTTAAAATGCTTTAACAACCCTTTTTGTGAAGGCTTATTATAATAAGGCACAACAACCAGTAACGCATCGACTTCTGCTTCTTCTGCCAGCTTGGCATTATGAATCGTCGTTTTCGTGTTGTTGGTTCCAACGCCTGCAATAATGGGCACACGCCCATCGACAAAGTCAACTGCACTTTCCCAAATGCGAAGCTTCTCTATTGAATTCAATGTGGGTGACTCTCCCGTGGTCGCAGTCTAACATGGACAACATGTGGTTAAATTTGATTGCTTTCACTAGCACCGACAGCCTTTGTTTGTTCATTGTCGAATTTGAAAGCAATGGTGATTTCTTTTCCTTCTTTGACCGCTATGTGATCAATGAATGCCGTTATCAAGCTTCGGTCGAGTCTTTTGACGGTTTGATCGTTTAAAAAAGTTTTTAGAGCGGGGCTGTCTTCTCCACTTTCTTTAGAAAGCAAGTCGAGTTCTTTTTCAATATGGAGGATGACTTTGCCAGTGTCATCAGATTTTTTTTCAAAATTGGCTTTCATTCTCACATAATCGGCTTTTGTGATATCGCCTGACTTCCAGTCTACATATAAATCATCAATGGCCGCTGTTAACTTTTTCAATGTTTCTTGTTGATCAGCATGTTGTTTTTTAAGCCGTAAAAGAGGTGGATTACTCACAATATGTTGATGAACGGCACTCACAACAGCTGTCATATTTACCACCTGTTCCAGTTGCAGTTGAATGGCTTTTAAGATCACTTCCTGCAGCACGTCTTCACGGATACTATTGGGCTTACAAAACTGAACACCTTTTGTTGCACGGGTTGAGCAATCATAATAAACATGACAGCGAACTGTACCATCCCGACGCTGACTTCTGCTCGTTTTCCGGCGCATTCCCCTACCACAAGTCATACAACACATAAAACCTGATAATAAATGGTGATCTTGCTCCCCTGGTGCAACCCTCGTCGTGCGATGATCAAGCGCACGCACTTTGTCAAACAACCCTTGATCAACAACGGCTTCATGGGTGCCTTTAACAATGTACCATGCTTCTTCATGCGTGTGGATTTTTTTATGAACTTTATAGCTAATGACTTTTTGCTTACCTTGCACCATATTGCCGATATACATTTCGTTTTCGAGTATTCTCGAAACGGTCTTGGGCGACCACAAACCATCGTTTTTTTTGAGAGAAGCTTGATAATTGAAACCTTTGTGCTTTTTATACGCCGTCGGATTTAAAACCCCTAATTCATTTAATCGTTTAACAATGGCCGCTTTACTCATCCCAAGATTTCCCCGCCAATGAAAAATGTCTCTCACGACAGGGGCGACTTCTTCATCAATGATCAGCTTGTTTTTGTCGGTTGGATCCTTGATGAAGCCGTAAGGTGCAAACGCCCCAATGAATTCCCCTTTCCTTCGTTTCATATCAAATGTACGTCGCACATCTTGAGATGTTTTAGCTGCGTAGCGATCATTCATCAATCCATTAATGGGTAGCTCCAAACCGTCGATGATGGCATCCGGATCTAAATACGTATCAACCCTTGGACTGCCAATGCTAATAAAGCGAAGCTCATAAGTGGGGAAAACTTGTTCCAAATAATACCCTTGATCTGCGTAATTCCTAAACGCACGAGACAAGGTTTTACAAGGCATACAATTAATTCTCCCTGACTTCATATCATGAATCGCACGTTGAAACGCCACACGTTCATCACCTGTTGTCCCTGATATCCCATCATCGATGTACCAATCGACAATGGTATAAGGTTCTTCAAACTCGCGTTCAAAGAAATCCATGATAATCTTTTTCTGATTGGTTACACTTAAACTTTCATCGTTTCCATCATCTTTTGATAATCTAATATAAGGGCCGACCAACCATCTTTTTTCTTCAGCCCATTCACGCTTTTTATGATGCGGCATGTCTCCCCCATCCTTCTCACAAACAGGCTTAACCCTGTTTCAGATTTTTAAAGTAGTTCGTTAATAACTCGTCAAGAGATGACCCCTTTTCAGCAAACGTTAAATGAACAGTTATCCCTTGATGCGTAAAGGCTGTTTCCGTTCGTCGACCTTTTTGAACAACATTGACGTTTTCTTGTAAAGGGTGACGCTCATGATTTAAAAGTGTTTCTTCGACATTTGCCACACGATCAACTCCTTTGCTTTTTCTCTCTACTTTATTCCAAATCCTTCGTGCCTATGACATTTTTGACCGATTAAAAAGCCCAGCAATCAACTGTTGCTAGACTTCAATTAAACGATGATGCTTTCATGCACCAATTGACACACTTTTTTGTGATGTGCAAGTCCGATGCAAAGGACTTCCCCTGTTAAGCCTCTGTAATACTGCTTTTCTTTAATTTGTGCTAATGCTTCAACCTTTAGTTTTTCCACATCTTCACCTTGTTTAAATTCAATGATGATATGCGGACGTTTTGTGTCTAGCGATTCCATCATAATATCTGAACGACCATATCCTGATTCAATGTTACTGGTGATTTTATAAAGATCGCGAAGGTTCATCATCATGCCAAGCAGCAACATGTGATAAGCATTCTCTTTTGCATCATGATAACTCGTTGATTGAATCACTAGCCTTTCATAAATCGCCATAAATTCAGTCAGCTTTCCAAGGACTAAAGCACGCAACATATCTTTTAACAATTGGCTTGCTAACTTTGTATAAGCCCCGACAATCTCTTGAAATTCAGTTTTAATTTCTTCATTCGGGATTCTAATTACAAAGCTGTTGAAAACATAATCTTCATTCGTGACAGTCAAATAACCTGCGTTGACAAACAATCCCCATAAGGTGTCAGCCCTAGGTAGCTCCGCAAAAGATGCTTCTAAATTCAGGGCAACATCTACTTCCCCATCTTTGATTAAGGTTTCAAATTTACGATGAAAGTCTTCATCAGCTTCAAGGACTGATTCTGTAATCAAGGCATTTGTAGAAGTTTTAAGCCAGTAGTTCTGTAGTTTCTTTTTATTGGCATAGCTAAGAATTGACCATGGGTTATAGATGGCATATCCAGAAAAGTTATAACCATTATAGCGCCTTTTTACTTCTTCAGTCAATTCAAGGTCATAATGCTTTAAAAGTTTGCTTGTTTCATCTTCAGTAAATCCGAAGTGGTTGGCATAGTGGCTATCTAACACGTTGTATACAACAATATTATTCAATTTAGAAAAAATACTTTCCTTTGCGACACGTTGTATGCCGGTTAGCAACGCTTGACCTAAATGGGGATTCCCTTTTAATACCAGCGTTAAAAACGAACCATAAAAGTTAGTAAACTCTTTCCTGAACCCTTGTTGGTGTGCTTCGATAATGGGATTATCATATTCATCAATTAACAGAATAGGGTTTACGTTGTAAAATGTATACAAAGCTTCCAACAAGTACGCAAGGCTATGCTTCAAATCTTCATCACTGATATCCCCATTCATCAATTGCTTTAGTGTACGAAAATATAAGGCATAGACAGATTTTTCTTTATCTACATCTTTTAAAATGTCTTCATATTTTACATATTCTTTACGGACTTCACTTGCAATTGATGCTAACAAATCTTCTAGTGTCTTACCTGTACAACCTTTTAATGACAATGATACAACAGGGGCTGAATTGATTTCACTTGCATATTCAGTATCCATAATGGCAAGACCTTCAAAAATTCCCCGACTATCTTGGGTAATATCGAAAAAGTCACGTATCATCGTCATATTTAATGTTTTTCCAAAACGTCTAGGGCGTGTAGTCAGGGTAACAAAATTACCATAGTCTAAAAAATCTTCAATCATTAATGTCTTATCCACATAATAGCTTGCTTTCTTACTTTCACGTATCTTTCTGAAATCATCTACCCCAATAGGTAATAGCTTCTTTTTTACCATGGCTCATTCCACCTTTAAAGTTAATCACTATTGCCATTATATCATATCGGACACATTAAAGAAAAGAAAAATTGACGCTGTAGAATTTTTTATTGTTGTCTGTTTGAGACATCCCCCGTCGTTCCTGTCACCACAATCGCCGTTGATTGGTGTTCGAGTAAGTGCGCAAGCAGCTTCTCGAATTGCTTGATGTCAACTTGTCCATATTCATCAAATGGTGTGACGGATGCTGTTATGAGTGGACCGAAGTGCAAGTTACACATTTAATAACCCCCTTATGTCTGTCAGAAAATCCAACTGACGCTCTGGTGCTGATGAGTCTGCGACTGATATGCCGCCAAATTTCATGACAATCGTTTTGATGTGCGACATGATCCAACCTACCCTTCATCATCGATTTTCCTTTTAATAAAGTTTGCCAAGTAAGCCGCTGCTGTTTGAGGTGCGACAAGTCCAGGTAAAGCTGGGAGTAGCTCTGCTTGAAGGCCGAGTTTTTGGGCGTATTCAAAATCAACACCACCTGGTGCTGAAGCAATGTCCGCAATGTAGACCTCTTTTTTCACATGTTGCAACTGCTGGGCATCTAACATCAATGCTGGAACTGTGTTGATAATGATATCCGCTGCTTGCAAAATGTCCGCATCAGTTTCGACAACTGAAAGGCCTGATTCGAAAAGTCGTGCCGAAAGAGAAGGGTTTCGACTTGAGATAGAAACATGCGCTCCGAGTGCTTTTAACGATTTGGCCAGTGTTTCACCACAGCGTCCTGCACCGATAACATGAATGTTTGAGCCATGAATCGTGTGCTCTGTGTTTTTCATCACGTAATAAAGGGTGCCTTCTGCTGTTGGAATCGAGTTATAAATGGCGATTTCATCATGATCCATGATCACGATTACTTTTTGCGTAACCTTTTGTAAAAAATCTCGCATAATGGGTGTGAAAATCAGGCAATCCTCAGGTAGTTGATTCATCCATTTTGCTAATTGATCTCCTTCAATTTTAAATGGTAACACCACGTATTTCACCTGTGTGAAGTCAACAGTGTCGTCATCTGTTACCACATTAAAAAATTCGGACAACTGTTGGGCAACATATGTCATCCGCTTATCATTTGCAATCACTAAAATCATGTGATCAACCCCCTAACTTGATATGCTAGTTTATGAATCAAGGTTGACAGTTGTGATCAGTAAAAAGAACCACAGTAAATATTTAGCTGATGGATGCATATGATAGCCTATAGAGGTGATGCAGATGCATTTTTCATATAACGGAAGTCAATTAAATGCCCAATTTTCAAATATGTCAAACGACCCTTTAAAACAGCGAGCCAAGGCTGAGCTGCGCGGCGTTTGGGTAACAACGGTTCGAAACAATGATTTCCCGAGTCCAGCTGTTTTTGAGCAAGGCTTTAAAATCGACCTATTTAAAAAAGAATTTGCCGCTATTTTAGCTACATGTCGCAAGTTCAAACTAAATGCGTTATTTTTTCAAGTGAGACCAGAAGGAGATGCTTTTTATCCATCTGGTGTGAATCCATGGAGTCAATATTTAACAGGTGAGCAAGGAACAGCACCCGGGATGGCTCATTTCGACCCGTTGGCTTACGTTATTCAAGAAACACATCAAGCGGGAATGGAATTTCATGCTTGGTTGAATCCTTATCGCTTAACACCGTCGACAAGCAAGCTACCCGATCTTGAAGCTGCCTTGGCAACACTTGCACCTACTCACTACGCAAGGCGTCATCGAGATTGGATTTATTTTTACAACGGGCAATTATACCTCAACCCTGGTGTCCCTGAAGTCAATGCTTTCATGGTTCAAACGGTTGATGAAATCTTGAATCGCTATGCGGTGGACGCCATTCATTTAGATGATTTCTTCTATCCTTATCCGTACCCTGAAGGTGATGAAATGATAGCGTTTGGTGACCTGTCACCTGATCAAAAAACGTATGAACAATACAGAGTCGATGCCAACCAAACCATTGATGACTGGCGTCAAGCCAATATTAACGAACTCGTCTATCAGTTACACAAAACCATCAGTCGCTACAATTACTCACATCAAAAACATGTCGAATTTGGCATTAGCCCCTTTGGTATTTGGGCAAGCGAAGAAGAAGCACCAGGTGGCTCCAAAACATCACCGATTCAACTTTCTTCCCTAGATGAATATGTCAATTCAAAACTATGGGTTCAAGCTGGCTGGCTTGACTACATTGTGCCCCAAGTCTACTGGGCATTTGATGACCCACTTTCTCCTTTTGACATCGTTGCCCAATGGTGGAATGATATCACTGCGAATACGAAAACAAAACTCTACATCGGTCTCGGTTTATACCTATATGAAGAAGACCAAATGTGGCAAGACCCGAATGAAATCATCCGTCAAATAACCTTTATTAGAAACTTACCACATGTCTCTGGCTTTGTCTTTTTCACCTACCGTAATTTAGTCGCAGACTTAGCAACGACCAAGACGCTAAAAGAAGCCCTTAAATTGCTACGAAAGTAGTGCTGGAAATAATAAATCACTTTAATTATAGTGATTACATTTTTTATTCTATCGTGGTTTCTTGACATTCAAATCTACAAGTTTATTTCATCATCCACAATGTCATCAAACATCTCATTGTGAGCGATTAGGATCGTTATTCTATTTTCTTTTTCCTCATTTATGAGTTCCTTTAACGCCAGACTACTCTTTACATCAAGGGCAGAATTCGCTTCATCTAGCATCAATAATTGCGATTCCTTTAAAAAATTACGCACAATATTTAATTTTTGTTTCTCTCCACCGGATAAACCATTTGATTTTCTTGATAATCTAATGTCAAAATTGTTCTTTTCAAAAAATTGATTCAAGTTTAACTTTTCATTTAAATAACTTAGTCGATCATGATTAATTTCTGTATCTAGTTGAATATTTCGAATGACCGAGCCATTTATAATGGTTAAATTCTGTTCTACAACAGCTACCAAGTCTCTTCTCATCTGATAGAGATTAACTTCCTTTATGTTGGTATCGTTTATTGTAATCTCACCTTCATATTCTTCATGTAAACCAAGAATCAAGTCCATCAATGTACTCTTTCCTTTTCCATTTTGACCACATATACGATAGATCTTCCCTTTCTCAAATGTAAATGAAAAATCTGTGATTAAAGGGTCTAATCCATGTGAAAAATGAACACCTTTAAACTCTATTTTTTTGACATCTTCCAACTCGCACTTCCCAATTTCCTCTTTTTCTTGTTCAAAGACATCATTAAGCCGGTGATAAGAAACCGAAGTTGTTTGATAATTTTTGAAAAAGTTTAAAAAATAATCAATGTTTCCAATCACCATATTAAAATAAGTGGTGATAATCGTAAACTCACCAATGGTCAAATTTCCATCAAATATTTCATTGACACCTAAAATTAAAATAATGATATTGGCACAGACTGTGATAAAAGATCCCAAATTTGAAAAAAGTGTGCTGAATTTTGTATAAGTCATTAATTTACCAAAAAAAGTCGAAAAACTTGTCCGTAAACTTTCATTAAACATTGTTTTCAGTGCGTTGACTTTGACGAATTTAATATTTTCTATTTGTGAGTTCATTTCTTCAAAATAATGACTCTCTGATTCCTTGTATGAAAGATTGCTTTGGTACATCTTTTTTCTAAAAGCCACAAACAGCCCAATGTAGATAGGAATTAAAATAAAAAGCACCAGTCCCATCATCATATTAATCCGAATTAAGATGACGATATTAAATACAATCGCAAAAATACTAAGTGGAAAATCCCTCACACTTGTCAGTGTGAAATTTGCAACAACATTTGAATCTGTGACAATTCTTTGTGTCAAATAACCGGTGTTAATATTATGACTAAATTTCAAAGAAAGTGCTCTAATATGATTCATCACTTGATCGTTAATTAATTGCATGATATTGGTTGTTATATACCGGAATATAATACTTAAAAAATAACCCATTACCAAATTGGATATACTAACTATCGAAATGATGATAACCATATTCCTAAGTGCCATTCTATCAACGCCTGCTGTGATGATATCAATAAGTCTTCCATTTAAAAGGGGCAAATATAAAGACATCGCCCAACTCAGAATGCTGAAACTAATAAACAATAGAAATTTAATTTTGCTTTGCTTGATGTAACATTTTAAAAACTTGAACATCTCCATTTTCACATAAACCTCCAGATGAACACGAATACTAATTGAATCATTGAGTTGATCTTTTTTCGCAAAATAACATCAAACAAATGATTGACCACCAACCAAAAATTAAAGTTGCAACAAACCAACAAAAAGCTGAACGATTTTTATAAAAGGCAATAATCGCTGCAATGATGGCAAGAAGAGTTCTACTCATCAGGCATTTCTCCTTTTTTGTAAATAACAAAGTCTTCAATCTTATCAAGTTCCATTGCTTGATAATCATCCTCTAACCCATGAGCCAACGTAGTGGCTTCATTGATTGGCTGGTCTCCTGGGTTTTTATCATCTAGTACAATCCAAGTATACGCAGCGCACCCGCTTGGGAATCACTTCATTTCTTTGCAAGAAATCTGGAGGTAAAAATTGATGAAAAGTTATGATCGTGAATTTAAAATACAAGCAGTGGCTTTGTCTGAATCAATAAGACCAACAAAAGCAACAAAAGCCTCGCTTTCCGTGAAAAACATGAGCGAAATTCAAGCAGAATATCTTTAATAGAGTCATAGTTATTGCTTCTATCAAATGAGTATAGTACAATGTGTACATAATACTATTTTAGTAGATCCCCCTTTTGCATCTATAGATTGTTACGTTTCCTGCTCATTTCTTTTATTAATTAATTGCAAGAACAACGGTCACACTTGCTACAAATGTTACTGCAGCCCCAATTGTAATTTTCCCTATTTCAGATGTGATTTTTCTATCAGATTCTCCCATTTTTTGTCTTATAACTTCGATGTCTTCATCCTCAAATGATTTTCCTATTAAGTCAGATTCAAATTTTTTATCATTTATATTATTTTTCATCTTTCAAACTCCTCTAAATTTTGCCATGTTTTATAATTTACAGATTCATTTATTTTTGAAAATATTTTATCACTTTTAAGAACTGATTTCAATATTGTAGGTTCAATTAAATTAAATTAAACGACATTATTATCTACTTAATTCTTAATCATTACTCCCAAATTATGCATGAGAAATAGAATAATCCATCCTAAATGCAGTAGTATCAACACTTTGAGCAGTTTTGGATTTTTTACCCAATGGGTCAAGAGCGTCTATTGATACTAACGAAGTCAGTTCGGAATGTCATGCATCATTCAGGTTACTGTAGTTTTAATCTTTTACAATCCAATCATTAACTTATCTATGTGATACAACACCCATCTCGACTAGGTTTTTATAAATATTCTCATGGACTTGGTTTAAGTTCTTCTTACTTCTCTCGTATTCGATTAAGAAAAATTGAATATCTTGAACAGTAAAGAAGCTTTCTTCCATTAGAAAACTCCCTTGAACCAATCCATAAAAAATGATAAGCCAATCTTTTATTTGAGCTTTTTCACGTTTCAAATCTAAATATTGTTGAAGTTTTTGTAGTAACAAACTCAATTCCTCTTCACTTTTTAGCTTATCTCTAGTATAATGTTGTAAGTATAGTGTAATGGAGAAGTAATAGTAAAAATAGTCTTTCCTAAACAAAAGTACTATCATCAAGAAATCCCCGATCATAGATGCAATCACAAATACAATTGAGACAACTGCTCCTCCTAATTGAAAAATACTCAAAATAGGAACATCAATTGAGATTTGTATCAATAGAATAAAAACAACAAAATTGATCAAAGGTCCTGCAAGTAAAACCAAGCTTAGCTTAATTTTATCTTTCTTAATATTATTAAACTTAGGCTTAAAAGTAACATATCCTTCAGCTTTAATTTCTTTAGATATAGAATTACCGTAAAAAATTTCAGAAAGAATAACCCGCATTTTGCCAGACTTAAATCTCAGCCCCCGTGCTTGTAAGCTCACTTCCTCGTATTTTAATAACTTAGCAACAAAGTAATGAGAAAATTCATGTAAATATAAAGAAGCAAAATAGAAAAACACTAAACTGACTAAAAAAATGAAAATGAAGAAAAAATCTTCGATTTCCATTGGGAGGTTGAATAGAAAAAGAACTCCAAAATAAGTAAGTTGCATTAAAACGAAGAGTAGTAGTCCAAACGTTAATAAGTTAAATTTTTTATCTTTCATCAACCATCCCGCCTTTATAGTATACCACCGACAAAGCCCAACATTGAATCATCAACTTAATTATGTAAGGTACTGTTTTGCTATCTAGTAAGACCTACAGAAACAGAAATTCCACTAACAACGCTAACAGCACCACCTGTTGCACACCCAACGCTACTCCACACACTAAACTTGATACTAACCGCAATCGGCGTAGAAGAAACATGAGCGCCAATCTCAGCCCCTTGTGATAGTTGCATCTCTTCAAAACTTAAATCTTCAAAAGCGTTCCCTACTAATAAATTTTCCATATTTTCACTCCTCAAGTTTTTGTATGAAACCTAATTTTATCTAGTCCAAGCTGTAACAGATGCTGATGCAACAAAACTAATTGTCGCACTTACTACAAACGGAGAAGAAATAGATTGCGCACCAATCTCTTCTTTTCCTTGTGACAATTGCATCTCTTCAAAACTTAAATCTTCAAATGCCACTCCTACAAGTGCATTATTCTCTAATTTTTCCATATTAAAAATTCCTCCTACGCATCAAAATGCTGATTATATTCAATGTTGGGCTTTGTCGGTGGTAATTAATTTTCTACTTTAACAATTCGTAAGTCAGTACTTGGCTTACTTGATTTGGAGCTATTATTCTTAACATTTGATAACCAATACCTGAAAGACCATTAAACAACCCCAATGCTACAAATTGATCTAAGCAAGCAATTCTATATTGCTTCCTTTCCTCTTTTTCAAATAAGATACGCTTTATTTTCTTGTCAATCATATTGCAATTCACTTGGTCATATTGAAGTAATAACTCAATGTCTCCCATATTACCGCCCTCAAGCGCATCCGTATTTTTCATCTTTTGGTAAACAGTTTCAATAGATTTTTCAATTAATTGTAAACCATCTCTGTTGATCTCTTTACTTAATAAAATTCTAGCTAAAGAAGCAGTTATAACTTCACTACTTTTGATCTCTCTAGACTTTTCGAGTTCCACAATGGTCAAGTCTTCAATATCTAATACCTTTTTAATAAAAATTAGCAATTCTTCGTTTCTTGTCTTCCTGTAAATGCTATATGTATCCAAAGCTATTCCAGATAATCCTCCAACCACTCCTACCCTTTGTCGAAGCTCAATAGTCATGATTTTTTCTATAATTTTATTGGCTAAATCTAAATAGCTAGTGTCTTGTAACACATCACTCGCATGAACTAAAAGAGAAACTAATCCTTGACAATTCGATAGCCTATCTTTAAATAAGTCATCTTGAGTTATTTCTTGAAGTTCATTTAATATCTCAATACACTGTAATTTAAAATTACTTTTTCCTGTTTTATATAATTCATTGAGGATCGGAAAAACAATCGAAAATTTTCCATCAAGAACGTCAAAGTTTGTTATAAATCCTACTTCATATATAGCACTTCTCATTATTCTCTCGTAGGTAGCAAAATATTTGTCTTCCTTGGTCAGCATATATAATTCAAATAAGAAAAATGCAATACCACTTAATCCTAAATCCAAATCGTGGTGCAATGGTTCTACTTCCCAAGCTTCTTGCTGTATCTTATTTTTAATAACATCAATAAACGTAATTTTTGATTTAGAATCAAGATATATTGCTTGTTCTAAGAAAAAGTCTCCAATTTTTCGAGCTTCTAATAAGAGATCGTAGGATTCACTTATTTCCAAGTCATTATAAAAACGTTCTCCTTCTAGTTTTCTTATACTTTCTTCATAAAATCCAAGCGAAACACTCATGATCGCTACTTGCTTATTTATCTCAGATTCAGTTAAATTTTCTATTCTATTAAAAATCTTTTCATACCCGCTTTTCTCGAAAAAGTTTAAAAATTTATCACCTCTGCTACCTAATAAATATTTTTTGTCCGTTACACTAAAGAAAACAGGAATATCATTGAATAGCAAGTCTTCAAACTCATCTTTTATAATCGATTTATCTTGGTGTGGGAAAGACCAAATATTTTCAATTAATTTTTCTTTTTTCAACATGTCTACACCATAATTAGGATGATTTGCATAATTTAATAAATCCATATATTTTTGCGTATTTTTTAAAACATTCCTTACTTTTTGATTTTTAAAAATTTTTAACTGAGATTCTTTACTAAGCAAATCATTCTTCTTGTTTAAGAAAAATGTCATCATATCTTTAAACCCATTTAACAGATTTTCTCGATACGCTATAAAAGTGACATCTTCATTTCCTAACTTTGGCAGATTTTTAGCACCCGGGCGTATGTATTCTTGATGCTCAAGTTTAAAGCTATCTGTCCCTACATTAGTTGGTAATAAAACTTTAAATGGTAATTTCACTTCTTTTCCATCTAATGCACTCAAATCTATTCCTTTTCCTTCCTTATTATTGCTGAATGCAATTACTGGTAAAAGTAATGTATTTTTAACTGATTCCAAATGATTGGAAACTTTAAGTTTATCAATTTCACTCTCGATCTCTAATTTTAATGCTAACTCACCTTGAATAATGGTTTCCAAATCAATTAAAATAGGATATTCACCATTGGCAATTAAATTTTCTAAATGCATATCATTAGCAACAAGTAGGTGTGCAATTGCTACAAGTTGACCAAATCTAGTATAATAATTTTTAATTTGGTTTTCATCTATACAAGGTTTATTCTCAATGAATCTTTCAAATGCATAATTTTTTCTGTAAATACCTGAAATAGATGTCATATCTAATAAGCCACTAGCTTCATTCACCCAATGAATAAATTCATTATAACTACGCACAATTCTTAAATCTCTCGGCTTGTACAATATTTTCACATCTTCAAATTCAAGAATAACAACTGTTTTTCCTTTTTCATGTGTATCTCCAGCAGATACGTCTATATCCTTAAGAATATTTAGTTCTGAACCACATAATACTTTTAAGTTTTCATATTCTTCATCAATATGCGATAAAAATGTAATAAAAAACTCAAGCGAATATTCAAGAGTAACTACAGCACTTCTTGTAAACACAGGATAAGCTAAGTAAAAATCAATCAAGTCATCTGCTTTAGAGAAAGTTTTTTTAAGAAAATCAACAAATTTTTCTTCTCCGTTTTCACCTTCTAATTCATAATGCTCCTTATGTCCATGTAGTTTTAAAATTAGAACTTTCAAGTACAAATTATAGACCTTAAGCATGCAATTGGTTAGTAGTTTGTTCAATACATCTTCAGATATAGCAACGTTCTTAAGTGATTTTATTTGATTTTGCAACTTATTTTCTGCATAATATAAATACATCCTAACAATATAAAACTCATTAATTTCAAATTTATTTTGCGATTTGATTGTTTCATCATTTTCTCTCAGTAAAGAAGCCATCTCTTCAAATTTCATAAACCACGTCATTTCTTTTAAATAATTAAAAAGTAAATCCTGCTTATCTTCATCTTCTGTTGATTTAATAGCCTGAGAAAATTCTCTTTTATTTATTTTCTCAATCTCCAACCTTTTTTCAAAATCTTCTCGTGAAACTAAGCTTTTTAAACTAATCCATTCATGGATCACAGAATCTACATCTAAATTTGATGATATAGGACTACTTTTTAATGCTTCAATTTTTTCTGTTGTAAGTAAAGCTTTAACCAACGGTTTGAATTTCTCTTCCATATATTTATACACCTCTCTCATTTTACTGCTTACTAATACAGACCATTCACTTTCCTTTTTAATTCATTATTTTTTAATAGCGCACTCCTAAAATCTTGGAAAGTTTCAAAACTAGCCAATCCATGATCAATCCAATAACGTGATTCCGATGTTTTTCTTTCTTGCTTTAAATACATCGCTTTAAACGTTTGAAATGCAAGCTCTTGTTTTTGTGATGGCTTTAAGTTGTAGGAGTTCTGATAGGCATTAAGCAAAGCTTCGCTTGCCTCTAAAATAAATCCAGCTTTTTCATCAGCATCAATTACATCCATCGGAAGTGAAAGTGGATCAACAGTATAGATTCCTAAATACATATGAAGTTTATCTAAATAATAATCTACAAATTCATTACCATTAGTACTTGAAACAGATATTGAGAGCCCAATTTTACCTGTTAGTTTAAAGACATGAGCCCAATAGGCTAATCGATCAAAAAATGTTTTAACCGATCCAGATACATGATGCATGCGAACAGGACTGGCGATAATAATCACATCTGCATCTAACATAGCTTTCTTAATTTTCACCATATCATCTTTTACTTCAAGAGGACAAGCTTTTCCACCAAAACAATTGATAATCCCATCACAACTTTCAATGTTGGTATTCTCCGGATGGTAAATATTACTTTCTAACTTTCCACTATAATCCTTACTCATCTGATCAATGACAGCTTGCGTTACTTTAAAAGCATTTGATGTTTCACCTCTACTCGTTCCTACATAAGCAAATACTTTCATAAATTAACCTCATTTCTTTGTTTTTAAATCATACCATTCCGACACTTTTTTCAATAACTTTTTCTAATTGCTCTTTATTAATCCTTCTAACCCGACTAAACAACTTCAAGCGGTATCTCCTCAAAGTAATCAGTGATGCGTTTGCTGCAAGATGTTATGACATCTTTGCTACCTAGATCGGTGTAAAAACTAGGCGCATTACCTTGTCTCATCGAATCAATTTCATATACACAAACTCGTTTATCTTTGTACGGATAAGCCAGTGCATTATCAAGTAATTTTTCTAAGTAAAACATATCTTTTAAATAGTTAGGGTGATTTATAAATTGAAGTAAATTTAAATAATGTACTGTTTCTTTTAAATGTTGCCTCACCTTAATTTTTGATGTAAAACATTCCTTGATTTTTAACGCAACTTGATCTCGATTATTCAAAATAAAGTCAGACATCGCACCCAATCCCTGTTTAAAATCGTCTCCCCACGACACTTCAACAATATGTTCATCATTTCCCAAAGGTTGAGAAGGTCGCAAATCAGCATTTTTCATTTCATCATTAGCCACTAATAGTGGAACCTCAAGTTGAAAAAGTGTTTCACTATCTATATATGGCATCCCTTGATTTATCAGAATACTTTCATAGTTGAATTGATGAGCGCCTAGTAAATGCAAAATAACCGATAATTGCCCAAGTCTTTTGTAATAATCCTTTGTTTCATTTTTTGATTCAAGTACACAATTTTCAATAAATGGGCTTAATGTGAAGTTTTCTTGATAAAAAGCATCAGAAGTCGGTAAATCTAACAATTCAGGATGTCCCTTCCTTTGACAATTTATCCAGCTTATAAATTTATAAAAACATTGCTCTATTTCAAGATTTCTAGACTTATAAACCATTTTTTGGTTGTCTCTAAACGTATAAATAACATTACCTTTATCAACTCCATGTAGGGCGTCTACACTGAACTCAATATCCATGATAATATTCCCAGTAATCACAATGTTAAGTTTTTCGTTTATCTCTTCTGAGTGTTCAGTCAATGTTAAAAATGCTTTTTTTATAAAATCCTTAGCTGTCATAAGTTTCTCCACAATTAAACGAGTCATAACAGGATATTCAGCATAAAACTGTTTTAACAGCTCCTGAGTTCCGTATTTTTCTTTTAAATATGCTTCACCAATCTTGTCAGCATTGCTATCATTTTTTAAAACATTTAATTCAGTCGAAACTACCTTGATTGCTAGACTACCCAACATGACCATAACATGTTGCATTATTTTCATTACAGCATCATTAGTCATTTGTAAACCTTCATGGTTCAATTTATTTTTTAAAACTTCAAAAAAGACAGAAAAGTCATGAAGAAAAGGGCGAACAACGTATGAAATATCTAAAGACAGTGGCTGCTCTAACTCATTGTTATCCATAAAATAGTCATTCAATGCCCTATCCATTTCATTATACCAAACATGCTCATCTAATGACTTTTCTAATATTTTTTCATCCATCTTGCTAAATGGTTTAATCGCATAGGCAAATTCATCTAGTGTCATATTCCGTGACTCTAGTAACACTTCTAGGTCAACAATACTACTTAAGCCTCTAATATTATGCCAACGATCTAAGAAAATTTTATCTGTTTCAAGAAACATGTACTTTTCCCGCAATGTTTTAATTCTTTCTTCAGTTGTTAAAGCGTAAATAAACGTATTCGTCATTAAAGTCCAACTCCTACATATTCTCATTCATCATTTTAATTGAGCACCCTGATAACATTGACTATTATAATCACAACAATAATGATCCTACAATTTTACAAAAATCCTCATTTAACTTTCATTAACGGTCATTTTATCAGATTATATTTTAAAAGTCAATCATTTTCTTCCATTTAACACACATATTCTGTTTATAAAAACGATTTACATATTGATCTGTTGTAAATTTTCAAATTTGGAGAAGAACGTTAAGAATTGTGGAAAGGACTTGTGGATCAAAAAGATTGTCTTTCAATATTGATCTAATATCATAAAAGTTACCCCATTATTGACAGAAAAACTCAAATTGCTAAAATAAAGCACAAGAGAAAGAAAGATGACATTGAATAAAATGCTTCTATTCCACAAATTAGTATCTATTTTTCGATGAATTAACCTTTAGAAAAACAAAGATCACGATTAGAGAACTAGCAATAGAAATAATAAAATTAATAATGATCACATATTCTACGCTAAAAAGTCTCAATAAAAGACTACCAAATAATAAGGATAGTATAACACCTATTCTAGCACAAGTTGCTTTAAAAGAAGTCAACGATGAAATCCTTTCTTTTGAAACTTGTTTAGAGAATATATACGTACACAGATAGTAAGCGAGAAAAAATAGACTGTATGTAAAAAGCAAAATGCCGAAGCATGTCGCTTCGGCACTAAGTCCAACTTTCAGGGGTCACTACACTTCTGATCGGCTTTTTCTTTGCAATGAAAAAGACTGCTAATTAGCAGTCCTTCATCAAACAGATTAAGTCGCATCAGTCGAAACTTCTTGATATTCCACCAAAACACGCATAATACGACGATTTTCTACTGAGGTAATCTTAAATACCAACTGTTCATACACATACGCATCGCCTATTTGAGGAATGTCTTCAAGCTTTTCATACAACCAGCTACCCACTGGCACGACATCATCTTCTTCACTGATGGTAATACCAAACAAATCGCATAGCTCATCTAAAGCAAAGTCGGCACTTACTTCGTAAACAGTCTCTGATTTTTTCGTGATGAGCTGTTCTTCTTCATCATGCTCATCGTAAATTTCGCCGACAACTTCTTCAATCACATCTTCCATGGTAACAATGCCTGATGAAGCGCCATGTTCATCAATAACGACAGCAAGATGTTGCTTTTTCACCCTTAGCTTCTCAAGTAAACTGGAAACCCGCATGGAACTAGACACATAAAGTGGTTCTTTGATTAACTTGTTCAACTCAACCGTTTTAGCATCTTCAATTAAAGCTGTAAACAAATCACGTTCGTACAACAAACCGACAATATTATCATGAGATGTCTCATAAATAGGAATTCTTGAAAACTTATGTCGTAAAAAAGTTTGCTTTGCTTCTTCAACCGTTGATTCAATGTTAATCGATGTCACATCTGCACGAGGTGTCATAATGTTTTTAACAAAAGTGCCACTTAAATCTAGCACACCTTGAAGCATCCCGACTTCTTCCTCTTCCAAAATTCCTTCTTCTTCCATCGTATTAATGATCACATCAAGCTCATCTTCTGTCACCGAGGGTTCTTCTTCTTTCTCATCATCGCTTTTACTGAAAAGATGTTTAATAACCTTTAAAATAGAGATGAGGGGTTTCAATAAAAAAATAAGCCATTTATACGTTCCACTCACTTTTAAAACCAAGTGTTCCGCATTGGCATGGGCATATGATTTAGGGAGAAGCTCACTAAAAATAATCATCACAACTGTAATCAAAAGGGTCATTAAAATCGCTGCGGCTTCTCCAAGGGTTTCCAAAGCAACAATGGCACCAATACCTGCTGCTGCAAAATTAACCACATTATTTAAAATAATAATAACCAGCAACACATCTTCAAAACGTTCAGAAAGCTCGTAAGCAACTTTTGCGCCTTTTTTCCCTTCTTCCACATACTGACGCAGCCTAATTTGATTCACACTTGAAAAAGCTGTTTCCGACGCACTAAAAAAAGCTGATAAGACAATTAACAAACTCAACACAATATACCACAAGGCTGGATCCACGCAGGGTCACACTCCATTTAAAAAATTCGGCTAAGTCCAATGACTTGAACTTAAGCCGTCAAAATAACGATCACTTATCGGACTAAGACAAAGGCATAAATGATCAATGGAACAACAGCAGACAAAATAAAGATCAATGCTAACATGAGCAACACGACTCTCGTCCATTTTTTTCTATTCAAATTATACTTTGGCACAATACTCACCTCAAAACTCAATATCTAGCTACGTCTCATGCGCTCGACTTCACTTTTTATTTAATCTAGTTGCGCCTCGCAACCCCTCGAGGTCATTTCTCGTCCTGTACTGATCACTTCCGTGATAAGTCGGACTTCAAAATGCTTGTCGGGGCTAAC
>WRKJ01000063.1 GCA_009778135.1 Defluviitaleaceae bacterium | reverse complement strand
CCATCCGTCGAATAGATAGCCTGGATTTAAGGGAATCTCTTCTGGCTCATCTGGCGTATCACCATACCTAACTTCTCCTGTTGGATTTGCAACACCTCCTAATCCCCAATCGAAGGTGTAAGTGACGATAGGGGTCCAAACAGCATCAAAAGTCGTATTTTCTGTCATTGAACCGACTTCTGGTTCCCATCCGTCAAATATAAATCCTGGATTTAAGGGAACCTCTTCTGGCTCATCTGGTGTATCACCATACCTGACTTCTCCTGTTGGATTTGCAACATCGTCTAATCCCCAATCGAAGGTGTAAGTGACATGCACCTCTTCAAGAACTGCCCAAACGGTGACATCATTCGCTAACATGACAAATGTTGTCTCTTCGTCGTATTCGTTCGCAAAGTTTACTGACTCCGGTCCTTCCCAATGTGAAAATTCATAACCGCTCGGAACAACTGCTTTAATTTCCACCTCCTCATCTGCTAAAAACTCGCCAACTTCTGTTTCACTTAATTCCGTGTAGATAACGCCGTGTTCAACAGTCACTGTATGGCGGGATAACAATGGCTCAGAACTTAACATCAAATAATGAGACATCCCGCTCTCTCTTCCCCACCTGCTTCCCACATGAACACCTGCTCCAATGTACTGATGGATCGGGTTCAACAGACTTTGACAATGCCCTGGCGAATTTAACAACCCTTCAACCACACTTCCGGGTTCATGATTCCCAGGTCCAGCAAAAGCATTTCCAGCCCAAAAGCCGTTAACGCGACCAAATACTTGTGCAACATTGGATGAAGCACTATAAGGACCAACATTGTGACTCCAATTGTTTTCCACACCGAAAGTCGCCATCGTTTGTGCATGGAATCGTGATGCCATGGCAAGGGAACGATCTAACGCGACAGGCGAACGACCGTGGCTCATCCGCACTTCATTAACCAACCGGATAACTTCTTGTTCAAAATCCGTCGGACCACCCATTTCCACATATTCAGCAACCCAAACTGCCCGTTCTGAAGCGGTTAAACGTCGATAAGGCAATGTAATGCTGGATTGAATAATCGGAAACGGAACATGCGGAATTTCCCACCGCCAGCCTCTCGCATCAGGATCCATACACAAATACTCAATGTCGCCTTCTGGAAAAAGTACGATATTTCCATCTTGCCATGTTGCAACCTCATCATTCATCAACACAATTTGTTCTATTTCCGGTGTCAAGTTAGCATTTGATGCGTTAACACCTAAACTTTCAACAGACATTAGCAAATGCGACAGCAACATCGAAATAACCAATGCTATCTTTAAAATCTTCTTACTCATGCGTCATTTCTCCTTTCATGATTGCTCAAGGAACAAACAAAAGGTTAAGAAAGGCAACATTTGCCCTCAAGCCATTTCATTTTGTATAGCTAGATCAATCTTAGTCACTCATTCTGAGCACCTCCTCACTTTCACAATTTAACCCTCCTTCTTACGTTTTTTGTTCGATCAGGAAATCAAATCACCTGCAAACAACTTACAACAACTTGATCAACCTACGTCAAGCAACTTAATAGCAATTCCTGTCGACCTGTTTTAAATATATCAATTTCTGTCATTTAAATCAAGCGCTCTTCAAGTCATTTGGTATGAGTTGCAAAAAATGGGTACAAGATGCACAGTAAATCACAGAATACGCTTTCTATTTAAATTTCCAAAACCCCTACTCGACCTTTTTAAAACCCATTTATCAACGGATAGGCTTACAACAAATCAACTCTAAATGAGGTGATCTATAGACAAAAATACCATTTTTTCGACAGTTAATGCTATTAAATGAAAAACCCATTTACAACACTCTGGTGATCTGATATAATGATGACCGTAACATGTCTCGTACAAGACTTGCTTTGATGAAGGAGGCTAAGGAACTTGTTTAAGAAGAAACGCATCATTTTAAAACTTGCCACATTTCTGATTGCTTATGTAACCATTGTACCTTCTCTCGGTTCTGGTTTGTTTATAGCTGGAGAACCAAAATTACCCCAAACACTAAAGAATAAGAGCTAACGATCAACCGTTGGCTCTCATTTTTTTAGTGGTTATTTTAAATCGTAGACTTCGAAATGGCTGACCCCTATCTACTTATCTTAAATTAAATAGGCATTCACTGCCTTCATTATACTTCAATTCACATTATATCACACTTTCTTCCAAAAAAAACAACATGTCGCCAAGCGTTTGATCTACACCGCCAAACACCCATTTTATATTGTGAAATCCACGTATGATGTCGCCAAACGCCCAATCTGTGTCTCCAAATGACTGCTGCAACATTCCTGAAACCCCTTCATCTTCAAAAATGAACTGATTTTTCAAAAAATAATTGATTTAAAAAGACAGAAATAAAAAAAGACCTCAAATTGCTTTCACAACTTGAAATCTTAAATGACATGATCATCCTTCACCAACAGCACTTGATGAAGCATCTTTTTTTATTTGCTTTTAAAGTAAATGGATAATTCTAAATAGTGACACCGATGTTTATCATGATAATACGCTTCTACGTCTACCTTTCCTCCTTTCTCTTTGACACTCGCATTCAGATGATGTAACCCAATACCGCGTCCTTCACCTTTTTTTGAATAACCTTTTTCAAAAATCTTGATGATGTCATCACCTTTATTTCCCAAATATTCATTACTCACTTTAAGCGTCACTCTTTTTATCCCTGAATATAAATAAACATAAATAGGTGCAGCATGAGAAGCTTCTAGCGCATTATCAAGTAACGTACCCAGCCATTCTAATACTTTTTGTAAATCTAACCGTTCGTAGTCTTTGTAATATGTAATATCGGACACAATTTGAGATTTCGGCCTGTGCTGCGTCACCTTTTGGTCAATAAATAGCTCGACTTGCCGATTGATGCGTTCCATTTGATCTAATGCATGCTCTGTTTTGGCTAAGTCAAGTTGTGCCAAGTCCATTCCAAATTGTTTGGCATGCTCTCGAAATTTATGCTTTAAAACATCGATGTCATGCATGTTTTCCATGGCAATCCCAATACTCAGCAAGTTATTTTTCAAGTCGTGAACGGACATCATACCAAGAGATTGCCGATAAAGTTTCATAATAAGCGGAATCAAAGCGAGACCGATTAAGAAAAAACCAGTCAAAGAAATAAGAAGATACGTAATGCCATATTCAAAATTCATAATAAAAGCAATCATCAGAAAAATAAAAGTGAGGATCAATAAGATTTGCTTAAGCATCAAGTTGGCTTGAATGGCATTAAAGAGTTTGTTCGGTTTGGCATATTTACAGATCAACAAAACGAACGGAAATGTTAATAGCTGTATCAATAACAGTAAAAGCTCTTGTTGAAGGCTAAATAGAGAAACCACGACAGCAACAGGTAGTTGCACCGTGCTCACAACGAAGGAAATGGCATAAAACGTCACAGTATCAGCGAAATTACGCTTAAACATGTATTTGATAACGAAAACAAAGGTTAAAATATTGATCGCTCTCGCAAGATGTCCATCAAGTAAACGAAAGCTAAGCGCTGAAATTAACACATGACCCATCCCCCACAGGATGTCTTGAACATTCAATTTAATGCGCCGTTTAACCAACGCATGAACAATGAAATAAAGCATCACAAAATCCAACGTACTCAAGCTTATTTGAATGACCCATAAAGCGAGTTCATTCATCTAAAATAATCCTTTCAATTGTGCAATGACTTCTTTCTTGTACTTACCACTCATGGGCACATAAATGCGTGTTCCTTCTTTATCCCGATAGAGCATTTCAATTTCATTCCCCGCTCGAAATATTTTTTTAATCATTTTTTTATTCACCGCATGGCTTGCATGACATCTGATAAACAGTCCAACTTCATTATAGTTTTCCATAAATTCTGTAAGTGTTGTATTTTTAATATGAACGCTTTGATAGTCTTCTAATTCAAAATCGTAGTAAATCACTTCTAAATGGTTGCTCTTTGCCACTGGTTGAATGGTACACACATCGTACACGCTCACAGATTCTACAATTTGCCCTGGAATGGCTAAACGCAAAGCCTTGTTATATCCAACTTCATCTCTGGCATCAAACAACTCTTCAGCCAGTTGTTCAAAAAGCTCACTTTTGATCAAATAAGAAATGTTTTTATATTTTTTATAAATTTCTAATTGATAGTTCACTTCATCGTTAGCCGTTTGAATGATAATCGGCATTTTTTTGTCTTGCTCTCGAATCATGGCAATCAGTGCTTCACCATCTCCATCTGGTAAGCCAAGATCGATAAGTGAAATATCGACAATGCCTGAGTCGATGATCTCTTTACCTTCCTCATATGTTTTCGCTGTCAAAACTTGAACACGACTATTAAACACACGTCGAATGTAGTTCGTTATTTTCTTTGAGATTTCGACATCATCTTCTAAAACTAAAATTGTTAACACATATTTTTTCATCTTTATCAATCCTATACTTTGTCTCGCTCTAAATACGATATGCTCAAATTTTAACAAATCTTGTTTCATTTTGCAAGTATTTTTGATCTTTAAAAGGACTACAATTTGCAGTCCTCTCACTATTTCGCCATAAAAGCTTCAATTTCTTCAATTTCTTTCATAATTGCGATGGAAAGATTCTCATGACCATCTTCTGTTACCAAGATGTCATCTTCAATTCGAACCCCAATGGATTCTTCTGAAATATACAACCCCGGTTCAATGGTAATCACCATGCCTGGTTCTAATACATACTCACGACCACCGACATCATGCGTGTCAAGTCCTAAAGAATGACCAATGCTGTGATAATAGTAATTCAAGACATCGTCATCATCATCACCGATTAATCCGAGCTCACGACACTTACGCGTAAGTAAGTCTCGGGCTAATTGATTAAGTTCCGACATTTTAACACCAGGTTTCACTTTTTCAATCACCGCTTTTTCCACATCAAGCACGCTTTGATAAATGGCTTTTTGACGTGGCGTAAACTGCCCATTCACTGGAAAAGTTCGAGAAATGTCAGCTGCATAATGATGCCATGCACACCCTAAATCAAACAGAATTAAATCGCCAGCTTTCGTTTGTGAATCATTGGTATCATAATGCAAAATGGTGGCATTGGCACCCGCTGCAGCAATCGTATGAAAAGCTTTCTCTTTAACGCCACCTAATTTGGCATGAAAATCATAATGTGCTTCAATTTCATATTCGAATAACCCAGGTTGGGAAGCTTTCATCATCGCTTCAATACCCACACGTGTCTTCTCAATGGCCGTCCGAATATGAGCGACTTCCTCAACTGATTTTACTTGACGCATATTTGCCAACGTTCCATACAGATTATGAAGTTTTAAAAAAGGATATTGCGCTTGGAATGCTTTGGCGAAGACCAGTTGCTCTGTATCTAACTGGTTGTAGGAAAGACGTTCTAAATCAAAGTAGCCGTGTTTAATGCCTTCATTCATCATCACACTCCCCAGCTGTTTATTCAAATCAGCCATGCCATAAATGTCAGCTTCTTTTATCCCAGACAACGCACTTGCCTCAGGTTGCTTCATCCGATGTCCTGACCATTTTTCTTCTCGTTCTGATACTTCATCGATAAAGAGCCATTCACGAACCCCAACAGTCGATTTAATCAGTACCAACGCAAAGTTGGCGCGGTCAATATTTGTTAAGTAAAAAAAGTTACGCCACACAACAAAGTCATGAAACTGATCACCTGTTCTGGTGATGGGATTCCCAGATAAGATAACGGCCATACTTCCTTCAGCCAGTTGATCTATGATTTTTTGTCTTCTTTCTTGTAATGTTGCCACATTGATACCCATACCATCACTCCTATATTTGAGTCAACACGCATCATTCGATTTTCAACGCCTAAGCCGCCTCGATAGTGCCTGAGATCCTTTTTTTCTTTTTAATAATCAGTCGGTCAAAAACTGCAATCAACGCTGGTAGTACAAACACCGACAGTAAAATACCAATGAAGCATCCTTGTGCAATGAGGAATAAAATTTGCGCAATGGAGACGTTAATGCCCATAAAGACGAGACCGCACACGAAGGTTACGAGAACAATGATTAAACCAGAAGTGAGAATGGTCTCAATAGAACGATTTAATGCGGTTGTGATCGCTTGTTTCACATCATACGTTTCTCTTGCTTCAACGTAATTGTCGATGTAGAGGATGCCGTAGTCAATGACGCGACTTTTTAAAATGGCTTGTACGACGATGATGTCTAAAAACGACAGATTCGTCTCTAAGAAATAGTTGGCACCCATGGCAATGAAAACAGAGCCTTGAATCACAATGGCAAGTAAAATAGCAATCGATGTCGACTTGAATGAAACGGTCACGACGATGAAAAAGGCTAAAGTGGTTAACAGGGTAATGAAACGTTGTTCACTAGGAAATGTTTGTTGAAGTTCATAAGGCATCATGGATTCTCCAAGCAAATAAAATTCTCCTGTTAATGCGTGATTTAAGATGTCATACAAGTCGTCAATGAAAGCAAATGTCTCATCTGATTCAATCGCAAAAGCTGTGTTAATCATCATGCGTGAAAAATAAGTTGAAACGAGCATGTCTGTCGTTGCTGCGATTTCAAATCTGGCATCTTCCAAAACGGTTACCGTTTCATCCGTAAATAAAGCTTCAAAAAGCGGCATCGGCACAAAAGTCGTCAACAGGTAATCAATGAGTTGAAAAAGCGTCATTTCTGCTTCCAACGGCTCACCGTGAAAGGCTTCGTGTAAGTACAAGACTTGTTCGACGATGCTTTCATCCAATTCCAAAAAGGCGGCAAGTTCTGTCGCATCAAAAACTTGCATCATCATTTCAGGTTCCAACACTTGAGGTAATGCTGTTAGTTCAGCTAATTCATCAAGTTGCACGACATTGGCAAGCATTGGCAGTTCAGCTGCTTCCGATAAAAATGGTAAAAATTCACCTAAGCTTAAAGCTGGTGGCGTTTCAAGAAAGTAGTTCCTAAACACCAACGCCATCAATAATTCATCCATCTCTAAAGCAGTGGCCATTTCCACATCAGTGAAACGTTCTCCAAAAAGATTGGTGTAAGCATAAATACCTAAAATGTCTGCTTGATCCACTAAGTCATCAATCACTTGCGCAATGCTTGATTCATCGGTATTTTCATAAAGTAACACGAAGGTATTATCAAGATCAAACGCGCGATGAATCGGATCAAATTCAAATTCTGAATAGGTGATGATCACGTTGTTTTGAAGAAGAAATGCGCCTGCAAATAAGATAACAAAAACTGTCGTAATCACGTACTTGCCAGTGTTGCTCAAATTTCCAACGGCACCCATCTTTAAATTCAACGCAGGTTTACTCGTCTTTTCAATGAGTTTATCAAAGCGTAAAATTAAAGCTGGCATCACACCAAACACACAGATCAAACTAATAAAAACACTTTTTGCAATGACAAGTCCAATGTCTGCACCGATGGTGAAGCTCATAAAAACCAACATCAACATGCCTAAAATGGTCGTGAAAGCAATACCTGAAATCGCACTGAAACTGTTTAAAATCGTGTTTTTCATGGCCAACTGTAAATCATGAATACCCGCTTCGCTTAATTGTGCTTTTTCTCTGCGATAGCGGTTTAAGAAGATCACAGCATAATCCATGGATAACGCCACTTGCAAAACGCCCGCAATCATGTCTGATGGCGCAGAAATATGCGCAAACAACTCATTTGTTCCTGTATTGATCAAGATGGCGATCCCAATGTTAACAAAGAAAATAAGGGGTTCAAACCACGACCGGCACATGACAAAGAAAATTAAGACTAAAATAATGACAGTCGGGATGATAATGAACATCATATCCAAGAGTGGGACGATGCCTTCAACATCACCGCTTAACTGAAAGTCAAACTCATCAAATTCATCAAAAATATGTTGAACAAACGCACGTTGTTCTTCGCTGGTTAACCCCGCTTCAACGGTTAACGTATAAAGGGTAAAATCATTTCTCACATGTGCATCACTTTCAATGTCAAAAGCCACATCCAAAACAACTGATAAGTCAGAAAAATGCGCATCAATCATCAACATTTCGTCTGTTTCCAAGCCTTCGAACATCACGTGTAGCAAACCCGTTGTTTCTAAGTGTCCAAATTCGTCTTCCATGACTGCCAATCCCGTTCTTAGGTTAGAATCTTCTGGCAGGTATTCAGCCATATCCACATTCACTTCAACAAGTGTCGCCAAAAAGAGCGAGATGAGGGTGAAAATCACTAAGCCGCCAAACAATGCATGCCTTTTTCTTAAAATAAAATCTGCAAATTTTTCCATGATAACCTCCGATGCTTGCTTCACCCTTTATTATACTATTGTTATAACAAATCTGCAAGAAAAAAAACGCATTTATCCGATATTTTTTAGGATGAACATCTCCTATCTTTCAACCGTTCTTTCGTCTTTTTTAGATGTATGAAACGTGCGCTTAACGTTCATCATAATGCAGAAATAATAAAAGATGGAGTTGATTCGATTGAAAACTAATCAATACACGCGTGTGATTAAAAAACATGAAGCAAAACCCAGCTATTTCAAAAATATGGCGACTGCTTTTTTCTTTGGTGGACTCGTGTGTCTGATCGGACAAAGTTTCCTTTGGCTCTATGTTCACCTCTTCAACGTTGCTGAAGAAACAGCCCCTACCTATATGCTGGTCACCCTTATTTTAATAGCCTCTGTTTTGACAGGACTAGGCCTTTATGATCAGTTCGGTCAAGTTTCTAAAGCAGGTGGCTTTGTTTTAATTACTGGCTTCGCTAATTCACTAACCGCTTCAGCACTTGAAGGAAAATCTGAAGGAATCGTTCAAGGCATCGCCACCCAGATGTTCAAGCTTGCGGGTGCAGTCATCGTCTTTGCCGTCCTATCAGGGTTTTTCTTTGGACTCCTTAGGTACTTCTTGGTTCAGCTTGGCATTGCACCAGCCCTTGATCATCAGACGGTCACCTTTTTGATGGAGGTGGTCAGATGAAACTCGGACGTTCATCTTATCAATTTGAACATGTGTATGTAGAGACCAGTGCGACCGTTGTTGGTGAAATGGAAGCAACAGGCCCGCTTGGTCATTACTTTGATGTGAAAGGATTTGACCCTTACTTCGGTAAGAAATCGTGGGAACAAGCTGAAATGCGAATGACTGAACAAGCCATTGAAAAAATTTTTGAAAAAGCAGGCATTTCAGACACCGATCTCGATGTGGCTTTTGGTGGCGATCTTGTCAATCAATTGGTTCCAACCCATTACGCCATGCGCATGTTTGACGTGCCCTTTGTCGGTGTTTACTCGGCTTGTGCCACTGCCATCGAATCACTTATCTTAGCCAGCACTTTTCTTGAAAATAACATGGCTAACCGAGCCTTAACCGTGACAAGTAGTCATACGAATATGGCTGAAAAACAATTTAGAATGCCTGTTGAATATGGTGGTCCTAAAGGAGATACGTCACAATATACGGCAACCGGCTCAGGTGCTGGCTTGCTTTCTCGCACACCGTCAACGATAAAAATAGAAGCTGCGACCCTCGGCATCATCATCGATGCCATGCAAAAAAACCCGGCTGACATGGGTTCTGCCATGGCACCTGCCGCCTCCCATACCATCAGTCGGCATTTAAGAGAACTTGGACGACCTGCTGACTATTACGACTTGATTGTAACTGGCGATCTGGCGAGCATCGGAAGTCCTATTTTAGTGGATTTATTGAAGCAAGAAGGTTATGATATCAAAAGTCGACACAAAGACTGTGGAAACTTGCTCTATGACGTTCATCAGCCGACATTTGCAGGCGGGAGTGGTGCTGGCTGCGTCAGTATTGTCACCTTGGGCTACATTGTCGAGATGCTGAGAACCAAACAGTTAAACAAAGTTTTAATTGTCGGCACAGGCGCACTTTTGAATTCAGCCATCGTCACGCAAAAAGAAACGATTCCATGCATTGCACATGCCGTGGCACTTTCATCACATCATGTTGGAGGTGGTCATTGATGATCTTTTTATATGCTTTTCTCGTAGGTGGTCTTATTTGTGCCTTCGGTCAATTTTTAGCAGATCGCTTCAAATTAACACCTGGACATATTGTGTGTTTATTTGTCGTCATCGGTGCTGCCTTAGATGTGTTTGCTTTGTATGATCGCTTGGTCAACTTTGCGGGTGCAGGTGCCCAATTACCCATTATGAGCTTCGGACATTCTGTCATGCATGGCGCCATGGAAGCTGCTGAAACGAAAGGGATTCTTGGCATCGCTGGTGGGATGTTTACCCTTACCACTGTCGGCATTACCTCAGCCATCCTTTTTGCCTTTTTAACAGCTCTTTTTTTCAAACCAAAAAGTTAACGACGGTTGAAACATCACATCAACCACTTTTCAATAGACTCCCTTTTGAGGGGGTTTTTTGTTTGAAAACGTTAATCATTTCGTGAAAACGTACTTAATTATCGAAAGTTAAAAAGGTTTTGATGCCTTTTTTGCGTAAGTAATAAGTAGGGGGCGATTTAAAAAGAAACACGAATTGGAGGTCAACAGGTATGAAGAAACAAATTTATTTGGTCATCGGTATCATCATTTGTCTAGGTGGATTGTTGTTGTTATCATCACGCTCCGCTTCAAATGCCACTTCAGGCACGACTTTTGAAGCCGCAATCAACAGGGTCGAAACGCTTGAAGAACACCATGTTGAAGCAGATGAGGCGGTGCGAGGTGTTAACAACGAAGAAAATGAAAGTGACACGCCTTTAACAAATGCTATTTTTGTTGATGTGCAAGGAGAAGTGGTGAATCCTGGCATTTTTCAAGTAGAAGACGATCGACGCGTGGGACATTTGATTGAATTAGCAGGCGGTTTGACCTTAAATGCCAATGCCAATGGGCTAAATCAAGCGGCACGGGTTTATGATGAAATGGTTATTTTTATTCCCCATATCGATGACATTCGTGAACAGGTTGTGACTGATGAAATGTCTGATAACGGCGTGATGACAGCACCTGATGACACCGCTTTGATTGCTTTAAGTACTGCAACAGCTTTAGAACTGCAAATGTTACCTGGCATTGGTCCTGTGTTATCAGCAGCAATTGTTGAGCATCGTGAAGCAAATGGCCCTTTTACAACCGTTGATGAATTGATTCAAGTCCATGGATTTGGTGTCAGAACATTGGAGAACATGCGTCATTATGTTAAACCTTAACTTACTGCTAACGCACTTGAAATCCATGCGTCAACATTTTATTTATGCTGTTTTTGCCATGATATTGGGCATTTTAGTTTACAATCAAGTCTTTATCTTACTCCCCCTTCTCGCCTTTTTTTATGTTAGATTTCCCAAACGTTACCCGCTGTTCTTCCTCCTATTTGCTGGTAGTTTCATGTGGATCAGATGGGCAAATTTACCACCTAGCTTGCCTGATCTACCGAGCGAATCGACAACGCATCACGCACATGTCCTTCGCATTCGACGTCGGACAGACCAACTTCAAACAGCAATTGTTGCTATCAACGGTCATCAAGTCTTTATGTCATTTAGAAATCCTTATCCACGTCTTATTCCAGGACAAACCATCGATGTGGTTGGTCAACTTGCCATTCCAACAGCACCCACTGTTCCACATCGCTTTAACTTCCGTGAATTTTTAAGGCATCAAAACATTCACTTCACGTTGCAAACTTCTGACGTCATCATTACCGACACCCGTTTTTCTCCATGGCGATTTCAATACGATGTGGCAACATGGATGCGCAACACTTTCCCACCTTTGACAGCATCCTATTTACAATCCTTCTTTTTAGGGCTCAGAGATGATTTAGACGAAGAGGTGCTAAGCATTTACGGTGATTTAGGTATTTTACATGTCTTTGCAATTTCAGGCGTTCATGTGACATTACTAACCGGTATTGTCCGTGACGTTTTAAAACGCATCGGCTTAATTGACCTCATTGTAGATGGCGTCCTCATCCTCTTTTGCATGGCTTTTATCTTCTTAACAGGTGGCTCTATCTCAATAATAAGAGCCAGTAGCATGGCGATTCTTGCCCTCATTAATCGGCGATTAAAACTTGGATTTTCCACCTTTGATCTTTTCTCCATCGTTTTCATGCTGAGTTTTATCCTCAACCCTTTAGTCGTCTACCAACGTGGGTTCCAATTTTCCTATTGGATTTCTTTTGTGCTCATTTGCTCCCGTTCCAGCCTTCGCCAACTCACCCCCATCGGCAACCGTTTGGCCATTGTCTTTCTTGCGAGAATGGCATCTATCCCCATTGCACTCTCTTCTAGTTACGAAATCAATCTGACCTCTTATGTGGCCAATTTAATCCTTGTCCCGCTACTCATGCAACTGATTATTCCAGCATTGCTCCTCACGCTGTTTCTCCCTTTTTTAAACCCGTTCACCGATTTTCTCCTCCAAATCTTTGAAGCTTTAAATGGCTTTCTCCACCCTTTCCTCCATCTCAACATCATTTTCGGTTCGATCGGGTTATCTGTCATTGTTTTACTCATGATCCTCCTCCTCGTGAGTTGTTACTTTTATGAAAAAGAGAAAAAATGGTGGATCAGGTTGGTTCTTATTGGACTCTATTTGATCATTTTAGAAGCTAACCGAGTATGGCAACCTTATAGCACCCTCACATTTCTTGATGTTGGTCAAGGCGACGCAACCATTGTGAGAAGTCCCCATCATGACTGCGTCATTGTTTTTGACACTGGTGGTGAAGTGAGACGACTCAGATGGACAAATCCGAGCATTTTTCACCAAACATTAGAACCTTATTTACTTGGTGCTGGTGTTCGTCACATTGACTACCTCATTTTAAGCCATGAAAGCTACGACCACATCGCAGAAGCCATCCCACTCATGAGACGCTTTCGTGTCCGCAACTTAATCATCAGTGGTGCCGATATCGTTCCAAGGCTACAAACCATTATCGACGAAGCTAACAGTCAAAACATTCCTGTTCATACAGCTGGTGCTGGTGATCAATTGTCTTGTGGCAACCAGCAGTATCACTTTTTGCAAACTGACCTTCATAACGTGAATCCCAATGATGAAAATTTAACTTTAACGGTTAACATTGATGGATTGACTGCTTTTATTGCCGTCGACCTCAGTAGCCAGGCCGACCATGAGATATTGGCACAATTCCCTTATGAGCAAATCGATATTTTTCGAGTCGGTCATCACGGCTCTCGAAATTCAAACTCACATTTTTTCACTTCTACTATTAACCCCACATACGCCGTCGTTTCTGTCGGTCGCATTAATTCATACGGTCATCCTTCTCAAGAACTATTCGATGTGATGGAAGGCTTAAACATCCCTCTTTTAAGCACAGCGACTCATGGTACCATTCAATTTAAGCACCAAAATGGCGATTATCAGATTTACATTTGGCCGCTTGATCCGTCGCTCAAGTGAAAATGCCTGAAATGTAGAAAAAACAGATAAAAAAGATACAAGACTTCCATCTCATACCCTTCATATCCAATTAGCCATTCACATTCACAACTAACTTTTTTCTAACTTCATTTTTGGCAACAATACCATAAACAAGACAAACACCGCAGCAGCAAAGACAGCACCGACAATGTTAGAAAACGTTTCGTCTAGTCTAAAGCCTTCTGGCGCTTGTAAAATATAACCGAGGAAAATGGAACTTAACAATGTCGCTGGCAATGTCGCAATCCAGTGAAATTTATGATTCCTTGCTAAATAGACAGCACCTGTCCATAATGTAATGGTTGCAATGGTCAAATTAGACCAAGCAAAGTAGCGCCAAATGATGTCAAAATCAACCCATGTTAACGCATATGCCATTGCAAACATTGGAATACAAAGCAGTATCCGCTTCATCATTGGACCTTGATCCCATTTAAACGCATCTGCCAGCATCAAGCGAATGCTTCTAAAAGAGGTGTCAGCACTTGTTACAGGGAAAATAATGAGCGCAATGAAAACCAAGATATAAGCAAGCCAATTTGGTAATAAAGTAAAGGTTAAATAGTCAACTGCACCACCTGCACCACCTAAAGCAGCAACTGCATTTTCACTACCGATAAAAAATCTGTCACCTAACACAGCCATCGCAACCGCTGCCCACACCAAAGCCACAATCCCTTCAATGACCATCGCACCAAAGAAAACACGCTTGGTTTCCGATTCTTTTTGAATACAACGGGCCATCATCGGCGATTTCGTCGCATGAAAACCAGATACGGCCCCGCACGCAATGGTCGTAAAAATAAAGGGCGTTGCAGCAAGTCCATCAGGGTGAACAACAGCCATCGTAAATTCCATCATTTGGAACTCACCATGAAACAAAAGACCTGCGAATAAAACGACGCACATTAAAATCATGACAATTGATAAAACAGGGAATATTTTCGCTACAACTGTTCCAATCGGTACAATCGTTGCAATGATATAATAAGCCAAAATAATGAGTACCCATGCCCATTGCCCAATTGCTATCCGAGAATTTAACCAACTAGCCGGTGCCATTGTAAAAACAACGCCAACTAATAAGAGTAAAATAAAGGTAAAAACAATCATAAAATACTTGGAGTACTTTCCTAAATAAATCCCCACCAACTCTGTAATCGAAAGTCCGTCATGTTTCATTGAGACATAACCCGCCAAAATGTCGTGAACACTTCCAACAAATAAACAACCAAATGTGATCCAAATAAATGCAACAGGTCCGAATAAAGCGCCAGAAATCGCACCAAAAATCGGTCCTAACCCTGCAATGTTTAAAAACTGTGTCAGTAATACTTTCCACCAAGGCAATTCCATATAGTCAATACCATCTGCCATTCTGAGCGCTGGTGTCTCATTCGCATCATTAGGTGCAATGATTTTATCAACAATGGTACCATAGGTAAAGTAACCGACAACTAAGATCGCTGTACAAACAAGAAATGTAATCATATTTAAAACTCCTTTCTTCAAGGTGAACCCTACCTTGTCTCCTCGGTATTTTAACACATATTTCTTCATTTGTCAACGTTTTCTGTCAAACGATTTCTAATTCTTTGTTGTTCACTTTAAAAGCCTGATGCTTGCAAAATAACGAAGCATTTCAATTAATTCTGTTAATTTTCTTTCAGAGTTGATTATTTCTCAAGTTTAGGTTATAATAGGAGTTATGACAATTCAAAAAGGTGATAATAATGACTGAAGTTTTTGACATGAACATGAATGATTTGGTTAATGAAGAATCTGAGTTTATCGAAGGTTTACAAGGTATCCTTGAAAATTTAGGTGTAAAAATTGATGTCAATTCACTGGCAACGATTTTACACGAGTATGAACTTGCCAAAATGGACTTTTTGAAAGCCCATATTATGAAGTTACTAGAAGATCGTGGTGGCGATTTTGAAAATTCGCCTGTTAAAGTTGTTGTTTCTCAGTCTGGGTTTGATTTTGACGCCATGGATGAAAATGATGACTTATCCGATTTTACAGATACTGACTTTATTGCTTAAAACAGGACAAATAAGTTTCCTGTTTTTTTCTTTTTATTGCTATATTCACTATAGAGATATTTTTCTTTTAAAAATAGGATTTTATTTGTGATATTTTTATTGATTTTTCTTAAAAGAAAGGCTATAATATGAATGAGATCAATGAGATGAATCTTTCAAGGTTGAAGCACAGATGAAACATCTATTTTTGCATATAATAGATAATAACGATCTAGCTTCACTTTATCACAGGCTGTAAAAATGTAACTGGTGGACATTTTTAGGGTCAACATCATCTTTTATAGGAGGCAATAAAAATGAAAGCTTGGCAAGGTTTTAAAGGTTCAGAATGGAAAAACAAAATCGACGTTCGTGACTTTATTGTTCACAACATGACTGCGTATACGGGAGATCATACTTTTTTAGTAGAACCAACAGCAGCAACGACCGAGTTGTGGGATCAAGTTATGAATTTAACCAAAGAAGAGCGTGACGCTGGCGGGATTTTGGATTTAGATACAGAAATGATTTCTACCATTGTTTCCCATGACGCTGGTTATTTAAATAAAAAGTTGGAAAAAATCGTTGGCTTTCAAACTGATCAGCCGTTTAAACGTGCTTTGCAACCTTTTGGTGGCATCAAAATGGTTGAAAATGCAGCAAAAGCTTATGGCTATCAAATTGATCCTGAAGTCTCTCATATCTTCACTAACTACCGAAAAACCCATAACCAAGGCGTCTTCGATGCTTATACAACTGAAATGCGTGCAGCACGTAAATCTGGTGTTATTACTGGGTTACCTGATGCATATGGTCGTGGACGAATCATTGGTGATTACCGCCGGGTTGCCTTATACGGTGTGGACCGTTTGAGGGAAGAAAAATTGGCAGATTGGAACACGACTCGCAAAGTGATGGACGAAGAAACCATCCGTTTAAGAGAAGAGATTTCCGAGCAATATCGCGCTTTAGATGAACTCAAGCAAATGGCTGCTACTTATGGCTATGACATTTCACAACCAGCAGAAACGGCTCAAGAAGCCATCCAATGGTTATACTTCGGATATTTAGCTGCCATTAAAGAACAAAATGGTGCAGCCATGTCTTTAGGTCGTGTGTCGACATTTTTAGATATTTACATTGAACGCGACCTTCAAAACAACGTGCTTACTGAGTCAGAAGCCCAAGAACTGGTGGATCATTTCATTATGAAACTTCGACTTGTTAAATTCGCTCGGACGCCTGATTACAATGCGTTATTTTCTGGTGATCCAACTTGGGTCACAGAATCTATCGGTGGGATGTGTATCGACGGTCGTGCCATGGTAACCAAATCATCATTTCGTTTCCTGCATACATTGGATAACTTAGGTCCGGCACCCGAACCTAATTTAACCGTTTTATGGTCAACACGACTTCCCCGAGGGTTTAAAGATTACTGTGCCAAAATGTCGATTAAAACATCTGCTATTCAATATGAAAATGATGATATCATGCTCCCGTTATATGGAGATGATTACGGTATCGCTTGCTGTGTGTCACCGATGAAGATTGGTAAACAAGTTCAATTTTTTGGTGCGCGTGCGAACTTAGCCAAAGCTTTATTATATGCCATTAATGGTGGCGTTGATGAACAATCAAAAGCACAAGTAGGACTCCATTGGCGTCCCATTACAAGTGAATACTTAACCTATGATACCGTCATGGAAAACTTCGATGAAGTCATGGATTGGCTGGCTGCATTATATGTCAATACATTAAATGTGATTCACTATATGCATGACAAATACTGCTACGAGCGCATTGAAATGGCACTTCACGACACAGATGCCGAGCGTATTTCAGCAACAGGTATCGCAGGTCTTTCCGTCGTCGCAGACTCGCTATCAGCCATTAAATATGCGAAAGTCAAACCGATTCGAGATGAATCTGGTCTTGCCATTGATTTTGAAATTGAAGGTGATTTCCCTAAATATGGCAATAACGACGATGCTGTAGATGAAATCGCTGTTGACATTGTTAGTAAATTCATGAAAAAAATTGAGCAAAACAAAGCTTACCGTGCCAAGACTCAAACCCAATCTGTTCTCACCATTACCTCTAATGTGGTTTATGGTAAAAAAACAGGGAACACGCCTGATGGACGCCGTGATGGTGAACCTTTCGCACCCGGTGCTAATCCGATGCATGGCCGTGACACCAGTGGTGCCATTGCTTCGATGTCATCTGTGGCGAAGCTTCCTTTCTCATCCGCACAAGATGGTATTTCAAACACATTCTCATTGGTCCCAGAAGCTTTAGGAAAAACGGAAGCAGACCGCATTAACAACCTATCAGGTGTCCTTGATGGCTATATGGCTAAAAAAGGACATCACCTAAACATTAATGTCTTTAACCATGAGACACTACAGGATGCCATGAACCATCCTGAAAAGTATCCACAATTAACCATTCGTGTATCAGGCTATGCTGTCAACTTTATCAAACTAACGAAAGAACAACAACTTGATGTCATCACGCGTACCATGCATGGAAGGATGTAAATCAAAACGTTTTAGAGGTGTTTATTATGTCAAAAGTGGGTCACGTCCATTCCATTGAAACTTTTGGTAATGTGGATGGACCAGGCATTAGATTCATCTTATTTTTACAAGGTTGTACACTGCGTTGTAAATATTGTCACAACCGTGATTCATGGAAAATCAATGCAGGCAAAGAAATGACCGTTGATGACATCCTAACAGAAGTTTTAAAATATCGTGAATTTTTCGATGCTTCAGGAGGTGGGATTACTGTTAGTGGCGGTGAGCCTTTGATTCAATTACCTTTCTTAATTGAACTATTTAAAGCCTGTAAAAAAGAAGAGATTCATACGACCATTGATACAAGTGGTGGCATCCGCCTAACGAACCGCACAGAACCTTTGCTAGATGCATTACTCACCTATACCGATCTTGTTTTGCTCGACATCAAATTAATGGATCCAGCTGGACACAAATCACTCATCGGCGTACCCAATGATCATATTCTCGCTATGGGAAGGTTTATCGCAGATGCGGGTACACCACTTTGGATTAGACGTGTCATTGTACCTGGCTTAACCGATGATGAAGCAGATCTAAAAGAAACAGCTGACTATATCAAAGAATTGAATCAGCGAGGCACTGTTGAAAAAATTGAAGTTTTACCTTATCATCCAATGGGCGAGCATAAGTGGGCGGAACTCGGACTTGAATATCCATTAAAAGGTCAACGGGCACCCACATCAGAAGAAATGGAAAAAGCAGAAACCATTTTAAAAGCAGGACTTGAGTAAACTCAACATCCTGCTTTTTCTTTCTATTTCAAAACAAATTTTTTAATAACGTGCGCAATTCCATCGTCATCATTGGATTTAGTCACATAATTTGCCACAGCTTTAACTTCATCAACAGCATTCTCCATGGCAACACCTAAACCAGCGTATTTAACCATTTCAATGTCGTTAAACCCGTCTCCACACGCAATCATTTCATCCGGTGTCAAATCAAGGGTAGCGAGCAGTTTCCCCAATGAGGCCGCTTTATTAATCCCTTGTGGCATGACTTCTAAGAAAAAAGGCATGGAACGACAAATACTAAATCGATCTTCAAACTTCTCGATATAAGCTTTTTCGACTTCGACAATGATTTCAGGTGAACCTGTTGTTAACACTTTAATGGTTTTATTTACAACAGCTTTTTTGAAATCATCCGTTCGTTTAAGTGGCATTGCATTAATGGTCGACTCAATTTGGATATAGTCATCATCATCTTCCGTGATAATGTCTGCTTCATCATAAGCCATCATATTAACATTGTTTTCTTTGGCAAAATCATAAATTTCATGTGCTTCTTCAGGGGTTAAAAAAACTTCATGAATGACTTCTTTTGTTTGCATATTCGTGATGCGTCCACCATTATAAGAGAGCACAAAGCCACCAAACTTTTCTAATTCTAATGCTTCAGCCAGCTTCATCATCCCAGGTGTTGGACGCCCAGAAGCAAGGACAAGTTTTAATCCCTGTGTTTGTGCTTCAATCAAAGCGTGTTGCGTTTCAGGTAATAATTGGTGATTTGACGATACCAAAGTGCCATCAATATCTAATGCCATTAGTTTGTAATCCATGTTTAACAGCCACCTATTTTATAAATTCGTTTTAATGCGCACTTTAAGCGCTGCCAAGTCCTCAGTATCATAGTCTTGCATGTTGTTCACGAACCTCATGCCAAATTGATCTTTTTCATAACGTGGAATTAAATGCACATGATAATGAAACACGGTTTGCCCAGCAGCTTCACCATTGTTATTCACCATATTAATGCCACGACAATTAAAGGTTTTTTTCAAAGCAGTAGCGATTTTAGGCACAACTGCAAACACCTGTTCCATCTTGGGTGCATCCATTTCAAAAACGTCAACCCGATGTTTTTTAGGAATGATCAATGTATGTCCTTCTGTTGTTTGAGAAATGTCTAAAAATGCGAGTACATGCTCATCCTCATAGACGATATGACCCGGAATTTCCCGCGCAATAATTTTACAAAAAATACAATTTTCCATCATACAACCTCCTCTTATGTAGTGCCGATGTCAAGAGTAAAACCTGACAAATGTACTTTTGTAATCATTTAGTTTGTATCTCCACCGTTTAAAGGTACGGGGAA
>WRKJ01000062.1 GCA_009778135.1 Defluviitaleaceae bacterium | reverse complement strand
CTCTTAACATTACAGTTGCTTCCAATTAAACACCTCAACTTTCGCTTACCATAAGTATACACGAATGGTGAGGTCCTTTTAAATACAGTCTTCTTTTACTCGCTTACAGAACATGAATCAGCACACTGGATAATCGGCATGCTGATTTTTAGATGGTTATTTATTCATTGATATGAATACTTTCTTTTGTTATACAGATATTAGAGTTTAAAACTAATTTCAAATTTATCAGCTTTTCTAAAAATTAAGCGCCCACACTTTACGATTTAAACAGCCTGATCAGTCCCTTTTCTACCAAACCATCAAATAGCCCTTCAGCAAGCAACTTCTGTCCAACCTGATTAACATTGTTACGAGCATCAATCCAAATTTCACCATACTCATGAGGGCGTGCATACAATTCTCCCAAATCAATCAACGTATAATCAACTTCATTAGGATCTGGTATCGAATCAAGCATAATCACAATTTTATCACCGTCTTTATACTTATGTGCTTTTAACATGTTATTTATCATATTTGTCAGTGTCAGTCTTGACCAACCTCCACAATTGATCACTTTATAGCGATTTTTACAGTTAGTATTCAATAACCTTTGGAGACAAGAAGCAGCCGTTTTATCATCCGAAGTGAACGGTGAATAGACCATGTTGTTTCCATAAAAATAAATGGTATTGTCAAACTGCTCAGGCTGATCAGTAGTCATCCTATAACCATCAGTCACATTCACTAACCTACCTTGTCTGTCTACACACCTTGCATAGCCATCAATATCGGAAGTCATATCACCTGTATAAGCAACGAATTCTTCCGCATCCTCCTGCATAACACCGCAATCTGTTAAGGCAAGAGGCATCTTAGGAGGACTTTGTCTAAGCCCAGTACGCATCACTGCTATGTTCACTTTTTTCGCAACAATATCATTTTCATTGTCAGTACGTGCATCTTTTTTCACTCTCCTAAGTGATGATGGTTTTTTTACGAATACAATGTCAACATTTGGGTTGCACTGTTTAATTTCATTGTAAGGTGAAACAAATAACCCTTTATTTAATACAGCAGTAGTAATCTCATCTATTTTATAGACATTTAGTCCTAACTTTTTGAACTCATATTCCAAATTAGGCTGCGGAAAAACAGAAGCAATTAGCACATTCTCCTCCTCTTCATAATAATTGGCATCCTTGTGGTTGAATTTGACAGGTCGATATAATTTATCTATGCTTTCCCCTTTAAAGGGGATCTCACTGATACACTCTTTTATTGTAATTCGTGCATCATTATATAACAATGAAAACAGTGCACGTCCTAATTCCCAATCACGCTCTTCACAGTAGAAGTAAAGAGAAGTAATATTCATTGAAAGCAAATAGTCAATGAATGAATAACCCAAACTGGTTTGATGAGATAATGCGGACAAAAGCTCTCCCATCTGCTCCTTGTGGTGACTTTCGTCAAACAAAAGCCGTTCAAGTCTGTCCCGAGCATTTTCGAAATCATATCCATTGGGATTTAAAGTTCCGACAACTGATGATAATGTATAAACAAAGTGTATTGTATCATATAAATATATGGTAGCATTCAGGTTTTTAGATTTATAAAAACGAATTCTCACTGAATAATCTCCAAAGTGTTTTAGTTCAAAACTAGCCTTAGTAACATAGCTAGTCGATAGAGAATCAATCACTTTCATATTTCGCAGTAATTCATAGCCTACGCAAATGCCTAATGGAAGTTCAGTTAATTGCACATGCAAAATTCCATTCTCTATTTTCGCAACATAATTAACACTTGTTGAAAAAGCTATTCCCCTTTCTCTATACTTGCTAAATTTTTGATCAATCATTTCAACACTATCTCCTTTGTTTTCAATTTCTATGATTTCAGTTGATACATTAATTGCCGTTTGTTCTAGCCGTTGTTCAATATTCGTTAATTCTGAATACTTTGCACAGACTTCAACTCCCGAGTATATAAGTTTCGAATTGATATTAAAATCTTTTATGCCATCGAAGTAGTTTGTACCTTTTTCAAAGATATATATATATTCATCGTTCAAGTCAACTAAGGTATGGTGAACAAGAGGATTTTTCTTTATCGAAATAGCTTTTAAATCTGTTGGAAATGAACTATTGAAAATACCATTAAATTCCTCAGTGTTGAAGAAAATAATTGCAAATTTAGCGTTGCTTTCTGTCATCATCACTTTAAGTCTTTTTTTATCTTTATCTTCCATCAAGTTTGCTATTATTAGGACATTATATGGAGGGGGTATATACCCAAAAAGACTTATAAGATTAAACTCTGAATAATCACAGTTTTTTCTGAGAAATTCATCTGAAATTACTTGCAACGTACCAGAAATATAAATATTCTGAAATTGTGAAGAGCAATAATTAAGAAGCTCAGTGATAACAAGAAATTTTATAAGATAAGGATAAAACCCGAAATAACTAGAACCTAACATAACAGAAGAAGGACGCTGCTTCTCTGTAAAATAATCTCCAGATGATGATGTTGTGGATACAAATTCACTGACTTTAAAATTATTAAAAAACTGAATAATTTCTGTAGGAAACAATGAAGGAATTAAAGCTTTTTCATCAATATGTGGTGAAAAGTTAAACTCACTTTCACGAGGATGAGGTTTAAAGTATACTGTAGCTTGCTTGGCAGTGAAAAAATCTGCAACAAACTGATAAGCAAGAATAAATTCTCTGTCCAAAGATTGTGTGTCAGAGAAACTACAGGCTCGAATAGCTGGGGTTAAACTGAATACTAAACGAGATGCAAAAATAAGCAAAGATATATCACCATTACCATTAGCAATATCAGGAAATTTATAGAATATCGCTATTTGCTTTAAATAAATAAGCGACATTTCACCTAAAATTCCTTTATAGTCCCAACGTGCTATAGTTGAAATGTCAGATATATACTTGGGAAATTGATATGTGGTACTCGCAAATATCCGATTTTCACACATTCTTCCACCGGCGAATCTCAGTCTATGCTTTCTCATAATGTTACCATACTCAGTAGTGTATGGTAAAACAATACTGGCACGGATTTGCTCTAAACCCCTAGATTTAAATTTTTCAAATCGTTGAAAAATGTTCGCCCCTATCTCAATTTGACAGTAATAAATCTGTTTATTCTCACAAAAAATGCCAAACAAATCCACTTCATCCACAAGACTATATATTTTTTTATATTTCTTGATAACTACGCGTTGCTTAACAAGCGATAGCTCAACATAGTTAACTATGTTGTCTTCTAAGTCCTTTCCTTCATCTGTTGAGAATTTATGCATATCTAGGTAGATAAAGCGAGTATTATCAAATACCTTCCTATCAGTTTTACCATAGAACTTTTTATTAACTAAAAAAACAGCAGAATCATTCAAATGATACTTATAACGGTGAGCAAAAGCTTTTATTAAAAGCCCATCATGTGCTACATTATAAAAAACGCTCATACCAATACTCCTTTTAACGTTTAACATCAGTTCTCATAAATAATTGCCTAAGCACCATATAAATCAAGAAAGTCATTCCATTTGTTGTGCTTTCTTAACATCATTTCAATAATATCCCGAACTGCTCCTTGACCTCCTGCTAAAGGAGAAGTATAATCACATATATTACGAATCTCATTAACAGCATCTGCAGGGCAAGCTTTAAAGCTGCAGAGTTTCATCGCTGCATAATCATTAATATCATCTCCTATATAAAGAATTTCTTCTTGCTTAATTCCATGCTCTGAAATATACTCTGTTAAGACTCCTTTTTTATTAGACACACCTTGTATCGCTTTTATATTGAGTTCTTTGGCGCGCCTTGCTGTTATCTCCGATTCTCTCCCTGTTAGAAAAATAACAGAGATACCAAGTTTAGATAAAGGTTTTAGGACCGCTCCATCTTTAACATTGAATGATTTCATTTCTATCTCATTGCTACCATAACAAATTGAGCCATCTGTTAGTGTCCCATCTACATCAAGGACGATAAGTTTAATTGTCATATAAGAATTTCTCCTTTACAATCCCATTTTAATTAAATCATTAACACTTAGCATCCCAACTAATTTCGAATCATTATCAATGATTGGAACGATTCCAATGGTTTTATCTGGATTTTGCATGAGTGTCAAAGCATCAATTGCTTTTGTGGATGGAAATAATGTAATCGGGTTTGGTGACATTACTTCAATAATTCTTTTCTCAATAACCGACATTTCTTTCATTTTTCCAACTAGCCTTCGCAAATCACCATCTGTAAATATACCAAGTAATTTCTGTGATTCATTAACAATTGCAACACCACCAATAACAGCTTTAGAGGTCATTTCAATAATTGTCTCTTTAATCGTCGCACCCTCATAAACAAAGGGCATATCATCTTCCGTTACCATAACATCAGCCACAGTAAATAACAACCTTTTTCCCAAGGACCCACTTGGATGAAAAACAGCAAAATCATCAGGAGTAAAATCAGAAAGCTTCTCAAGACAAACTGCGAGGGCATCACCAAAAACCATCATAACAGTTGTACTACTTGTTGGCGCTATATGGTAAGTCGATGCTTCTTCAGTAATACTCAGCCGAATATGGTGGTCACAGCCACGAGAAAGAACAGAGCAATCTCTACACGTTACAGCAACTGTTTTTGCACCAATAACTCGAATAGAAGGTAACATTTGATTAATTTCCTCAGATTCTCCACTTTTACTGTAAAAAATGACAATATCATCCTGACATATTCTTCCTAAATCACCATGTAGTGACTCTGCTGGATGAAGAAAAAAAGCTGGCGTCCCCAAGCTGGTCATAGTTGCTGCAGTCTTTGATGCAACATGACTCGACTTGCCAACCCCGACAATAATAACTCGACCCGTACACCCTCTTATATCTTCAACTAATTGTACAAATTCATCACCTAAATATTGCATAGCTTTATCCAATGATTGTCGCTGAGTTAAAAATACTTCACGAGCTTCTTTAAGAATATCCATCTAACTTAGCTCCTTTTAGTTTGACTAATATGTTGTTTACAAATCACTTGATACACTTCTGTAAGCCTTTGTAAAACAACTTCTAAGTCTTTCAGAGGAATCATATTCGGTCCATCTGACATCGCATTATCTGGATCTGGATGCGTCTCCATAAATAACCCATCTGCACCTACCGCTATTGCTGATTTCGCCAAATATTCTACGTATTCTCTATTTCCATCAGTCGCATCACCTTTACCACCAGGCTTTTGAACACTATGAGTGGCATCAAAAATAACTGGATATCCAAATTTTTTCATCTCAATAATAGAGGTCATATCAACAACCAAGTTGTTATAACCAAAAGTTGTTCCTCTTTCTGTAAGATTAATGTTTTTATTCCCTGCTTCTTCCAGCTTTTGAACAACATTTTTCATATCCCATGGGGCTAAAAACTGGGCTTTTTTTACATTAATTTCCTTACCAGTTTTTGCTGCTGCTACTAACAAATCGGTCTGCCTACAAAGGAATGCAGGGATTTGAAGAATATCAGCAACTTCAGCGACTGGAGCAGCTTGATAGGATTCGTGAATATCCGTTACTATTTTTAATCCAAGTTCATCCTTAACCCTTTTTAAAATGCGTAACCCTTCTGCCATTCCTGGTCCTCTACTGGAATGAATTGAAGTTCTGTTGGCCTTATCAAAAGATGCCTTAAAAACGTATTCTATCCCTAGCTTATCAGTTATACTTTTTACTTCTTCGGCAATGCTTAACACCATATCTTCACTTTCAATTACACACGGTCCTGCAAGTAATCTAAACATAATTCTACAGCTCCTCGTTTTTACTAAATTTTAAAATGATCACTATTGCAGCTAAGCAAACAAATAATTTAAAACGCACCTTCTTCTTGATAAATAGATAGTGCATTTTTTCCAGAATAAACTTTGTCCAACACCGATTTTTCTGTTCGGATAGTTTTCATTGCTTTGTTGATAATTGTTTCTTCCCACTTTTTCGGAATAACCACTATACCATTACAATCAGCAAAAATAAGATCCCCTGGTTGAATCGTCACTCCTTGAATTTCAATTGGCTTTCCATAGCTTTCCATTGTTGCCATCCCTCTAACATCAGCACAACAATAACCTTTTGAAAAAACAGGGAAGCCTAGTTTCGAAACTTCAACTGCGTCTCTAGTAACACCACCAATGATAGCACCAGCAGCACCAGAGCGAACTGCCAAATTAGCATTTAAATCGCCAAAATACGCTCGATCTGTTACTTCATTCTCTACCATTATGATTTCACCTAACCCAATGCTCTCATATGTTTTCAGAGCATCATAAATTCCGCGGAAATCCTCCCCTTCATGAAGCTTCCTAATTTTCAAAGTATTCGCACGCCCTAAAATTTTTATCTCTTTAAAATTAGGTTTAAATCCTGTAATAACACCTTTCAAACCACAATCAAACATAATATCTGACAGCATAGGTGATGTTAGCATTGTTGCTAATGAGCGTAGCTTTGTAACCTCTTTCAGACGCTCACCTTTTGCTATTAGTTCTGCTAGTTTAAAGTCTTCAGAATAATTAATGTCAATCGCCTCAATCGGATTCGCTTCTAGTAAATAGCAATTGTTTCCAAAACGTTTCTTTTCTTTAAGGGCACATTCTTTTCGAACAATGTATAAACCCATTGTCTCGGTTATAGTATCGGGCAAATCAAAACTATTGGGAACATGGTTTTTATCGTAAACTGGTTGATTTCCAGACCATAAATATTGCTTTTCCTTTTTTACCAATACAACAGAATCATATTCACTATGTTTCATCAAAATGTTTAACCCTTTTTCAATTGTTTCCTCTTTAACAAACGGATTGGTTCCTAATATTTGAATATAAAAATCCGCTTCAACTTGTGCGACCTCATTATAAAATAGTTGATGACCATCTGTTTTATTTGAAGCTAGCTCTGGATCACGCTTTAGTGCTTTATAATCTAAATGAGATGCATATGACAGAATTTCATCAGACTCAGAATCTAAATATACTTCATCAATAAAATCACAAGAACAAAGTTTTTCTAAAGTATGAAGAAATAAGGGTTTTCCATCCATTAACTTCATATTTTTTGATTCAATACGCTCACTATTTCCCTTTGTAGGAAGAAAAGCTACAACTTTCATCTAGGCTACTCCCCTTTCTGGTAATTGGGAGGGATGACATAGAATTTTTCTAACATTTACTAATTTTATAATTGTTTCTACTACTCTCATATAGATACTCCTCATCTCCATCTTTATAATATCTTTTCTAAATTGTATCCTTCTCTTTAATCATTTGATTCCATTGAAGTATCATGCACTAAAGTACCGAAATCAATGATGACTTTTTTTATGTCTTCCAATTCCTTAGTTGATTTATTTGCTTTCCTTTTTTGTTTTTTATAATCATTACTTATTTCATCAAGTTTATTATTATAGTTCCCAATCAATTGCTCTATTTTAGACATTACTTCATAAGACGGACTTTTTTTATAGACTTGCTTTAATTGACGCTTAATAATATGTTGCTTAATATCGTCTAATTGATCAATCAAATTTTTATAACCTTTAAAAATAGATAGCGTATAAATAATCTGCTTTTCTGCACGCTCTTTAGCGATCTTATCTTTAGGGTTAAAATACTTTATAAAAGCATTACGGAAATAGCCTAATCTTTTGTAAAGAATGACATACAATGAAATCTCAAGGTTTTCAATATTAACGCTTTTCCTTTCTACATATCCTTCAATGAACGCATACAACCTATTTTTATCTACAGATTCTTCACCAGGTTTCACATAATTCCTAGTCGCCCATCTTATGGAAGTGTATAAAAAATCATATGTAGCATCAATAAAACCACTTGATTCCCAATCAATAATATGTGGCGTATTATCTTTCCACAAAATATTTTGATTAAATATATCACCATGAGAGATGACAACATCCTGAGGTACAAATGACAGGTATGCTGCAAATGACAAATCAAACATTTCGTATAAATCATCTATTGATTCTTTCAAATATCCTAACCACTCAGGTGATGAAATTGTAGCTTTTTTTAGATAGTAATTCCAGTCTACTCTTAATTTTAGTTGAACTCCGTATTGAAAATCTCTAATATGATGATTTAAATCTTCATTTGACAATTCCTCAAAGTTCATCTGATGTAAATCTGCTAATAGTTGACCTGCCTCAAAGCAAATTTCATTCGTTAAGCTATTAAGCGGTATTATCCTTCCTTTAAAGAAGTCAAAAACCATGTAATGTTGCTCATGCAATGTATTCACAATCTTTCCATTAATTCTTTTCGCTGGGATACTTGAAATTCCATTCTTGCTTACTAGTTCTGAAATACGCTCAGTCAGCTCTAGCCTTCGAATATCAGATTCTGTTTTAACTTGCGAAGGGTTTAATGCCTTTATCACATATTTACCATTTACTGTCTCAACAGCGTATGTCTGATTACCTAAACCTGTTGGTAATAAATTTGCTTCTTTTACTTCACCTAATCCATATGTTTCACAAAATTCTTCAATTAACACATTATAATTCATAGACATCACTTATCCTCAACCAATCTATTAAAGTCTTCTATCGCTTTTTGATTATATTTCACATAGTCAAACTGTTTAAAATCTGAACACTTTACCAACTCCTGCAAACCTTCATACAAGGCATTAGGTGTTGTCCCTTTTGCAATGATCCCATACTCATTAGTACCAAGCATTTCTATACTTGCTGCAATATTAGATGACATTACTTTTTTACCAAGAACAAGTGCTTCTAGTAAAGCCAAACCTTGTCCCTCATAAAGGGATGGAAATACAAAATAGTCCATTTTACTAATAAATGCAAACGGATTATCTAGGTGTCCAAGCATCGTGATTTTTCCAAGCATCTTCAGGCGCACAACTTCTTTATTAATATCCGATTGTAATATCCCTTTCCCCAGAATAAACAGCCTTGCTCCGGGATATTCTTTTTCGAATTCAGCAAAAGCTTTAACTAAAGCAATCTGATTCTTCTCCACCGAAAGTCGGCCAGAGGTTACAAAATTTAATCCCGTACTTGTATCTATGGGTGCCACAGGAAATCCATCAATCGATTTAAGGTTATTCAAATCAATTTCTTCCTTTGCTTGCTCCAAAATACGCTTATAATTAATGACATTTCGTGCATATGTCATCTGTTCAGGTTTAGTAACATAAGCCAATTGCTTTATATTCTCCTTCATCAGGGCCTTGGATACACTTACTAATTTACTAGCATGAGCGTATAGGGTGAAGATCATATTAAAGTTATTAATTCGAACGAATCTATTATTAATAATTTTTTTAGCATCTCTGCCCATTTCACTATGCAAATAAAAGATATGCCGATTTGCTTCTACAGAAAGTAAATGTCGAACACTGGCTCTGCCATAGCTACAAAACTCTATCGCTACATCAAATGACATACTAGGAAACACTCGATTAGACATATTCCGTCTATAAACTGACAGCATATCCTTCCATTCTTCCTCAGTGAAACCTGCTTGAAGTAACGCTTCATCTTTGGAAATTCCTTCACTTGTATAAAGAGGTTCTCCAAAAACAAACATGATGCGTGCAAATTTATTTATTCTCTCAATGTTATCTAGAGATTTTTGATTCGTTTGCAAATACATCATAATGGTTACATCGTATTTATCGTAATCAAGGTGATCAAGCAGATTCAATGCACTTGATGTAATACCATTGCTATCCATGTCCCCCATATACATCACTAACTTTTTCTTATTAGAATCAACAGTTATTTCTTTTATTTGATTGGATTTTTCATTTTTAAAAATACGCCTAACGTAACGTTCAGTCGTTTTCCCGTCATCATATGTTAAGTATTTATTTTTCATATCGACATATTTTTTGATCTGTTTAGTCTTTCTCTCGGAAATAATCAGATCAATTCCTCTTTCAAGCTGTGAATAATTTATCGCTTGGAGTCCTGGTAAATCATCGAAATCCACGTAAACGCCACGGTTCTTCATATACTCATCTTTATCAGGAATATAAAAGATAATGGGTTTATCTGTTATTAAATAGTCAAAGAAAATACTTGAAAAATCTGAAATTAATAAATCTACAATAGATAATATTTCATTCGTATCTATATAATCAGGAATTAAAAACTTTTGTAAGATATCATCTTTTGAAGCTGATTGAAATGTAAAAGGATGAACCTTTAAAAGCACATTATGTGTTACCCCATATTTTCTCTGTAATCTGGTAACAAGTTCTTTGATCTCTGGCATTTGATTCATAGGATTTGCAACATCACTCCCACGATAAGTAGGTGCATACAAGATAGTTGGCTTTTTTCGATCAAATTTCACTGAGAAGTATTTTAATTTCTCAGCAACTACAGTTTTATCTGTTGTAATAACTAGATCATTTCGTGGATAGCCACCCTCGAGAATCGTTCCCTGATATGCGCCACGAAGTTTATAACCATTTGTGAAAATATGAGTCATATGATCGTTAGGTGAAATGATATAATCAGACATCATAAAATTTCTTACAACATTACGAACGCTTGAAGTCTCACCTATAATATCATACCCTAGTGATTTAAGAGCTGTTCCATGCCATGTGTTAATATAAATTTGATCTGGCTTCTTCGAAAAGTAATCTTGAAAAGTATGGGAAGTGATAAGATATTTAGATTCTAGCAAGGTTTTTTTATACACCCTTGTGTCTCGTATAACAAAACGACACGCATCTTGATATTTTTTCTCTAATGCCTCTGGCGCTTGACTGCTTTCTTCATCAATCACCCAAATATGTTCAAACTTCCCAAAGTGTGGGTTATCAACCAAATACTTAAATATCGCATAACCTGAATCAGATATTCTTTTTCCAAATTGAGACTCATACAAAATCACATTATCCTTAACAGGAACTTTCTCCCAATTCTCAGCATAATAATTATCTTTTACATAGACAGATAATCCCCCTGAAATATTAACATATATCCGATAAAGCATTTCCCTATCCTTTTCAGAGACTTGCCAATGCTGCTTCTTGTGTTCTTCCGCTAGTTGTTTATGATCTTTCACAAAAGGTAGGGCAAAACCTTCATGTGTCACAAACACAATATCTAACACCTGACTCACTACTGAGTCCACAATAAAAGGCTCGAAGTTTCTAGGTTGGATTTCTAAGCGCTGTTCCCTCTGTTTAAAGTTCAGCGCTTTAATACTCAGGTCTTTTCTATTAATTGTAATCACTTTTTCAATTTTAATTGGATCAGTTAAAATGACATTTAAATTCTTATCATGAAGGTTAGGTATTTCTACTTCTATTTTTTTAGAAATTTTTCCTGATGTTACATAATACTCAGTATTTAACGGCTTTATGGCGAGGCGTTCCTGATGTCCTGTAAATAAAACCAAACCCAATTTTGCAGAAGCAGTTGAGAAAAATGCTCCCGCTTCTAGTTTGAACAACTGATCATCCACAACAATAGACAAATACTTAACTGTATCAATTGATGCTTGTTCAGGTATCCGAATAAATAAATCCTTCCTGTTTTGATGAAACTCTAAATTGTTATTTTCTCCTAAAATAACGTCTTCAACGATTAGAGAGCTACTTAGTTCAAGTAGAAAATAATCATTCAAAAGACATAAATGATCAAAACTAATGGTTTTTTCCTGCATCCGTTGATAGCTACTGACAGATTTAATATTGTATCTTAACTGCCGCTCTATTCCAAAGTGTGCATAGCGCGCTGATTTTTCTGTTCCATGAACAAAAAAGTAAAGGCTTTGTTCAGAGAAAGAAGGAATGGGTTCATCATCATATAGTTTAAAGTACCAGTTTCGTTTATTCCTCACATAAATCAAAAAATTACCCTGTGAAAATCCATTTAAATTTGAAAAGTTAATTTTCAACTTTCTGTCATGATAGATATGGTCAAGCTTAATAATTTTGTCTAGCGCACGATGCCTCGTTATGACATCTTTAATCTCTAGATCATCAAGATTTACTTCAAGTTCAATACAATTCCCAAATGCTTGACCAACAGATCTTACCGTAATCTCTCTAGCTTCTTCATTCACATCTTTACGATTAGTAGAAAGGATCACTGTTCCATTTTCTACTGCTGGTTGCCAAACATGTTCAGTCTCGCTAACCTCAACCGTTTTACCTTCGACCATCTTAACCAGTTGGGATTCCATTCTTTTTGTTGTCATTGAATCAATAACGATTCGATAGCGTCGACCCATTTGGGGAACTTTTGATAGGTCAACCTCTAGTATTTGATCCGAAAGACAATGCGAGGTGACATACCTTTCCTCTGTATCAAAATCAACTAAACTCACACAAGTAAGTTGACCTTTCATTTTTTCAGCTAAGACAAGTTGTACGTAAATACCAGAATCTTTTGTGCATATTTCAGCTTTTTGAATATTAATATTCCCTGTTTTTTGGCTATTAATAAACAGTTCTTTCTTAGAGCCATAAGCAAATTTTAAATATCCGTCAGTTGTGATATATAGCTTCTTCTTCTCTTTCTTGGCATGAAAATACCGCCCACTTACTCTCGACTTCAAAAGCTCTTTAAATTCAAGCCTTTCAAATGTCCCATCAACTTTAACGCCTATTGAAAATCTGCCTTCTTTTTCCACCAGTTTCTCAAGCGTTGCAAGGTGAATCTGATACACACCGTCATCTTTTTTTAACTTTGAAGGAATTTCAATTTCTTGATCATCAATCTTTAGGAAGAAAGAAACTTCTTCTTCTAGTTTAAGATATGCATGCTTAGAATCCACATAAAGATCTATTATTCTCATATTTTTTCCTCTTCTCTCATCTAAGTAATAATTCGTTTCATTTTCGCACGCCTCTTTTGGTAGTATTTGTACCATTTCAAATTTCAATAAAAGTATCAACAAAACGCTTTGTTGCTTGTCCATCTAAATGATCAAAAAATTCATGTTTAAACTTTTTTATTTTTTCGATATCAAATTTATTTTTTTGTACCACTTGAATCATTTGTTTTGTTGTTTTAACAATGGGGCCAGGCATCATCTCATGGTAATCATAATAGAAGCCTTGTTCTTTTTCATATTTTTCATGATCATACGCATAAAAGATCATGGGTCTTTCAAGGAGTGCATACTCAAATGCAACAGAGGAATAGTCCGTAATTAAAATATCTGTCCTCATCAAAACGTGGTGGGTAGCCTCTGAACTTAAATCTAGTACAAAGTCTCTCAACGCTTCTGGAATAGGAATTTCTTTCATGATAGGATGTAACTTTAAAACAACGATGTAATTGTCATCTAACTCTTCTTTCATCATTTTAAGATTCAATCGTAGAGAAAACGTTGCTCGAGCACTTCCTCTCCCGCGAAATGTTGGTGCATAAGTAATCACTGTTTTTCCAGTTAGCTGCGGATATTTCCTCAGATACATATCGCTTATATCCTCCATCGTTTTTTCACAAAAGAAAACATCTGTTCGTGCTAGTCCAATGGGATAGATGGCATGCTTGGAAATATGAAATGCTTCAGCAAAAGGTGCTACCCATTTTTCACTTGTTACAACAACTTTTGTATAAGATTGATGAATCTTAGCTTCAAATTCTGATCGGCAACCAATGGAGCCATTCCCAAACTTTTTAATTGCACCAGCTGCATGCCATGTTTGAATGACTTCTGTTTTTTTTCTAAGTTTTATGTCTAAAAGTGGTGGGCAATAATCATCTAAAATCACATACTTTGAAGTTCCAATGTGATAATACAACAGACAAAATTCCTTGAAGGTTCTCTGTCTATTCTTAAAATGGGTGAGCAATTTGTACTTCGGACGGTGGTTTTCCAACTCATCATAAATAAGCTTAAATGAATCTGTTAAATGGTCATCTCTAATGGTGATAAATGTTATTTTCCTTGAAAGGGGGATTAAATGACAAAGAAGTACAATCAATTTATAAAGGTGTTCTTTAGTCTTTAATGGATGTTTTTTAAAAAAGAGATACTTATGAATTGGAAATAAATGATTATATTGATATGACCGCCATGCACTCTCTACCGCTTTCGATTTTTCAGATGTCCGAAGTGTGTTTAATGAATCAGCAGTCAGCTTAGAAAATCCTACTTTCAAACATTTTAGGTACACTTTTTTTGCTTTTTTTCCTAAGTAGGCGAATAGGCTGATGATCTCCCAACTTAGTATCTGATGTAATCGTGGCAATTCATTTAAAAGGTACGCATCTAGTCCCGTCAACCAATCTAAAAATGATTCTAAAAAAGCAACTTGTATTTTTGTCTCTTTTTTTACAATGATACTTTTTAATAGAGGCCAAAGTTCTTCTTGTAAAATGCGCTTATAGTAATGTACTTTTAACGCATGTTGTGATAGTTCCCATACTTGATCAACATGTTTTAAGCCTTTAAATATTTGATTGATTAAAGCGATGTCATCATGGCTAATTTGTGAAAATCGATGATCTCCAGCACCATCTCGTTTTCGCTGATAATAGACAACTTGATCGATGGTGTATATCTTTTTCGCTTTTAGCATTGCTTTTATGATAAAAGCATGTTCTCCTATTGCAAATGCTTCTTCAAAAAATTTTTCCTCTGCAATTAGTTCTCGCTTAAACAGTTTGTTCCATGACTCCAGTGCATATAATAATTCAGGATTTTCCGACAATGATTTTTCCCCTGGCATGTATACACAATGCTTTTTGTGGCTTTTAATGTGCCAGTTCCCGCTTTGATTAAATCGCTTTGCTATTCCAATCGTAATATCTGTTTGATATTTCTTTGCAGCATTGTACAGTCCCTCTAAGCCATCTTTTTCCAACATGTCATCGCCATCCATAAAGAAAACAAACGCTCCTCTGGCAACTTCTAAGCCTTTATTGCGTGCGACATTAACACCTGCATGTTCTCCACTTAACAACGTGATGTTTGGATATTTTCTTATATCATTTTTTATGATCTCCAGACTTTTATCAGTGGAACCATCGTCGATAACAATGCACTCAATACTTTTTAATGATTGATTCATCAAGGTGCTTAATGCGTCCTCAATATCGTTTTCTATATTATACATCGGGACGATAACACTCACTTTGACTTCTTCCAATTGATGCGCATGTACAAGCTCGTAGCTCATTTTTAAAATCACCTCACTTCCGGCTTAATACTTGTTACTTCAAATTCGAAATGATCGATGGCATAGCCTTCTCCCATCGGATGATCCAACTCTTTTAATGATTGATAATTCCTTGTAGAAAACACTGTCCTAGCTTTATCTTCATAGTGATTGACATAATCATGCTCCACTCCAGATACCAGCTGTCCATCCATTACATAAGCTTGTTTCGTGATAAAGTCAACATCTGTATACTTAAAGGCATTTATCATGTCCTCCAAGTAATGGCTACCATAAATCGCATCGTTAGAAAAATAAGTAATAAAATCATATTCCCTTAAAGTTTCATCAGATAAATCACGCATTAATAGCCATTCTTTTTCTTGGTATGTTTGTATGTGATACATTTTTTTCATCCTATCATCATTGTCTTGGATGATAACGGCAATCTTTTTGATGGGCGGTTCTACTTCTATACCTATTGTGCATAAAATATCGTAAAGGTAGTGATAATGTGTGTGCCTAGACATCACATTTCGAACACCAATCATTTGATGGCGATATTTTTCTTCGTCACTAAGTTTACTCATCATGTTTTTGACTTGGGACTGCTTTTCAATAATAAATATATGAGGGAACATGCTGTTCATCACTGGGCTATCATTAGATAATACGAGGTTTCCTATAGCTTGTAATTCATACACGCTATTAGCAATTGTCTGACTATCCATTTCATAATTGATATTGATTGCCCAATCATATAACTTGTGCATACTCAGGAAGCATTTTTCTTCTATTCCACTTAATAAATATTGCCAGTATTTTTGAGGGAAAAGTTCTTGACTCTTTTTCGAATCAAACTGCTGACCCGCTACTTTAATGCCTTGATCCATAATCGTTAATCCGTCTTCCGCTTTAATCACACCATCAAAAACTTTTTTCATTTTATCAGTTAGTTGAGGAAAAGCCTCATGTTTGCTCCTAGAAAAAATAGCACCAGAATATTTCACCGATGACTTACATCCAATGGGATGATGAACTTCCGGATCAATTCCCCATGTTAGGTGGTATACTTGATTGTTTTTACATCGCTTTTTATATTCCGCTATTTTTTGTGCTGAAGACGTGAAGATATAGTCAACTTGTTTAGCAAGTCCTTCAAGTATTTTTTCCTTTGATGGATCTTCCGTCGCACAATAAATGATTTTTGCACCAGCCGCACGAAATTCCATCATCATCTGCTTCAGTACAAGTCTTTGATTACTTTTAGGGTTTACCATATCTGTCCATTCGCCATCTAAACCTATTTGTGCATTGGTGATGAGAAAAACATCTATTTTTCCTAGATGATCCTTATAATTAGAAGGCGTTATATACATAAATGTCGCACCATTTTTAACATGTTCATACAAATACGCATCTGCAATCAGCCCAATTTTTACTTTGAATGCATCATAATAACGTGAGCCATTGCTTGTTGGTATCTTTTTTATCTGCTCCTCTAGTTGTGAAAGAAATGCTGGTGTTATCTCTTCAAATGAAGTTTTCAATAGATGCTTTTGCGCTACAACGGTGCTATTGTTTTCATCTAACACGTCAACTTTTTTTAAAATCTCATATTCTTCTTTGATCGCCAAATCATAAAATCTTATCATTTGTTCGTCTTTTAACTCATGATAAGATGCGTGTAAATCTATCATTGCTTTTAAAGCTTTGATCGCCGCAATCCATTCTCCTTCCGATATTCTTTTTAATTTTGAAAAATACCATTTTTTAAAAAATTGCTCATATCTTAGTGCTAGATATGCTTCTAAAACTTGATACATCTTATACTTTTCTTTCGCTGCCTGTTCACGCAATAAATAACGCTCAAATAGTGTGGCAGAGACTTGATTGGTGGCTGATCCTTCGATTGTTCGATAATACAAAAAGATTTCTTCATTTACAAGTTTTATTTTTTCTGAATTTAAGACGAGCTCCTGATAAAATAATGAATCTTCCCCAAATGCGCCCTCAATCATATTTAGATTATTTTCTAAAATTATATTTTTTCTCACAATCAACGACATTAAGTACATAGGCCGTAATTTCATTTTTACCAAGAATTCATTTGTATCCAAAATGATGGATGAATGATGATTCACCTTCTTAGCTGATTTATAATAATCCACTTTATGCACTTTTTTATGTGTGATTAATCTTGCGTTTCCAACGACCATACTATATGCGTGATGTGCAATTTCTTCGTATAACTTTTTAAATCCATCATTAAACATTTCATCATCAGGATCTAAATAAGTAATGTAATCTGCTGTTGAAAGTTTAACGCCTTTATTTCTGGGTCTTGAAGCACTCCCACTTCCACCGCTTGGATAAAAATGAGTCTTTACATTGTTATACTTATTCGCTAATTTTTTGACAATTGAGACTGTCCTTTCATCCGTGGAGCCATCATCAACAATGATAATTTCCATCTCTTGAAACATCGCACTACGTCTTAAACTGTTAAAAGCTTTCCCACGCAAACGTTCACCGTTATTGAAAACAGGAATAATCACAGATAGTTTATACAATGGCTCATTTAGGGTCGTCTCGGCACTTCCCATAGAAAATTCAAAATGATCAATGGCATATCCATTGCCTACTTGATGATTCAAATCACTCAATAAATGATACCCTTGCGTGGAAAAAACAGTCCTCGCTTTGTCTTCATAATCATTTACATAATCATGTTCTGTGCCTTCTTGTAATTGACCGTTTAGGAGATAAGCCTTTTTTGTAACAAAGTCGACGTCTGTATACTTGAAAGCATTGATCATATCCTCAAGATAGTACATCCCGTAGTCCACTTCATCACTGAAATAAGCAATAAAATCATAATTTTTTAGTGTCGCATCCGAACTATTTTTTTCCAAGATAAGGCTTTTATCTTCATAAGTTTGTCTTTGATAACACTCAAGCATGTGGTCGGTTTCTTCTTTTACGATGACAGCGACCGTCTTTATCGGATTCTTTATGTCTAAGCCTATAGTCTTTAGCATTTCATACATCCGTTGATGGTTCGTTTCATGAGACATGACTTGTCGAATACCTAATATTTGATGTTCGTACAATTCCTCTGTGTCAAAGGTGTTCATGATGCTGTCAACTTCTTCTTTATCCAAAATAGTAAAGACATGTGGAAACAGGTTGTTGATTCCTTCATTATAGTTTGATAGCACAATATTCCCGCTTCCTTGCAAAGCATAGATTTGATCGGAAAACATGCTTTCACTATGACTAAGTGTATTTATATTAACGACCCAGTCGAACAATTTATGAAATTTATCACTTATATTGGGGTAAATGTGCGAATGATGCCTATCGGTGAAGGTATAATTTGTATTTTGTAAGTTAGCGTAGGTATCCAAAATATGCAACTCATGGTCGGCCTCTACAATACCATCGAAGATCATTTCTGTTTCTTTAACCTTTTCCGCGAATCGCTTATTCCAACTGCTAGAAAAAGCTGCTCCAGAAATTCTAAATCCTTTTTTAAAGCCAATGGGATGATGATCCACTGCATTGATGCCAAACTTTTGCAAATACACCTTTTCATTTTCACATGACACTTGGTAATCTACCTTTTTTTGAGCTGATGCTGTAAATATATAATCACAAAGCTTTGCAATTTCTAAAAACCCTTGGTAATCGCCCGGAGCTTCTCTTGTATAAAATACTATTTTCACGCCATGCGCACGGTATAACTTGATCATTTTGAAAAGAATCATTCTTTGCTCGCTATGTGCTTTTTTGACTTCCAACCATTCATAATTTAACCCTAGCTTCACATTTGTAATAAGAAGAACATCTACATTTTCGACAAATTCTTTCCAATTGGAAGGTGTCATATAAAAAAGTTGAGCAGTATCACGATAAAAATTAAATAAATCCTCATCAGCAATGATGGCAATTTTTGTTTTAAATGGTTCATAGTAACGCGATCCGTTACTCGTTGGTAAAAGATTAACTGGTCCTAATGTACTTGTCAATGTAGCCACTCCTCTCTTATGTATTTTAGGAAGGCAGCTGCACATGCATATAGTATCATTGACTAAACCTCTTCTCTTATGTATTTTAGGAAGGCAGCTGCACATGCATATAGTATCATTGACTAAACCTCTTCTCCTAACATTTTTGATTACATTATCCCATTCAAGTTGACCCATTTTGAGATAGCTACTTGCGTTCACGTTCATTTTAGTGTTTAAACGCATCTGTCTTATGCATATTATCTAAAGGATTGTTAGATAATAAAAAGGTATCAATTATGGGTCGGTTATGCGATATGATTTCGTCATTCTTTTTAAATGACGAAA
>WRKJ01000061.1 GCA_009778135.1 Defluviitaleaceae bacterium | reverse complement strand
ACATCACCTCCTCTGATAGCTTCATTGCTTCTTTCGGTTGATGTGCGACATCCAGAACCAGCTTGCCTTGCTTGTGCTTTGCTTTCCACGCAAATAGCGTACTTTCTGGTACTTTTAGCTCTGCAGCTGCTTTGGCTGTTCCTATTTTTTCTGCTAACTTTACTGCTTCGCTTTTAAATGCTGTATTATAACTTTGGGCTTTTCTCTTCATTTCAATGACATCTCTCTTTCTCTTGTGATTTATTTTATCACTTTGAGTTTTTCTGTCAATGATGTGGTAACTTTTATGATACTAGATCATTATATAGCACATTCATATTCATAAGATTATGAATTTACGTGCGCACAGGAAAATAGAAAAAGCCCCATCGTTCAAATGGGATTGTTCATGGATTCAAATGGCATACCGATTTCATTTGAAGCTTTCGTTGGGAACGCTTTGGATCAGACCACTCTTCGACCAGCGATGAAGCGGACCGTGGATCATTTTGATTTAGCTCGCTTTATTCTTGTAAGCGATCGTGGAATGATCTCTGGTCCAAACATCATGCACGTCATCAATGCTGGTCACGGCTATATCATGAGCAAGCGTATCAAAAAGACGGCTAAAGGCGATCGGAAGTGGATTTTGGAAGACAATGGATACATCAATTTATCAGAGGGATTCAAGTTCAAGTCACGCATTGTTACCCGAACGCTCACTGATGAAAATGACAAAAAACACAAGGTCAAGCAAAAGGTAGTTGTTTATTGGAGCAAAAAATATTACTATAGGGAGTGCAAAGAGCACAGAAAATTTTTAGAGTTCGTCGAAGCTTTCAAAGAGAATCCTGCCAATTTCAGAGTCTCCAAAACCCAGCAGGGTTATCTGAAGAAATTTATGAAAAAGGAGTTCGTGAACAAGATGACGGGAGAAGTCATTCACGGTAGCGATTTGATGGGATTCATTGACGAAGATAAGCTATCAAAAAATACAGAGTATTACGGCTACTATCAAATCATTTCTTCCGAACTGGAAATGTCAGCGCAAGAAATCATAGAAAAATACCATGGACTAAGCCAGATTGAGAACCAATTCAAAATCATGAAAAGCACATTGGAAACACGCCCGATGTATGTGAACACCCCTGAGAGAATCGAAGCACATCTTACAGTCTGCTTGATTTCATTGATTTTGATGCGCGTCATACAGTTCATGGTGAAAAAGCACCCAATGGTCAAGCTTGAAGACTCGTTGACATGGAATGAAGGTTTTTCTGCTGACCGTGTGCAAGTGGCACTCAATAAGTTACAGGTAGAGGAGCTAGCACAAGGCTTCTACAGATTCAACAATATAAATGATCCTGACTTGGTCATATTACTTGAGTCGTTTGGGCTGGATACTAAAAGAAAACTGATGACAGCAGGCGATTTGAGGAAAATCGCAAGCAAGCTGATTCACATAGCGTGATAGTTTATATGCATAAATGAAATATCACTAAAACAAACTAAAAGAATGCGCTTAACCATTTGATACTATCGCATTCTTTTTTATTTTGGAGTAATTTTAACTGCCAAACTTGGGAGTGCACTTAATATGACAATCTCAGGAACTAGAAAAACAATATCAACAATATTAACAGAGCATACTTTAAATAATGCTGAAAATGTTGCAATTAATCCACGTAGTTGTGTTATATTTGAAGAAAAGCAAGTTCCGAAAGCACCAGAAAAATCATTAGAGAAGTAAAGTATAAATTCATGCCTATTTGACTGGTATGAGTAAAGTTAACGCAAAAAAACCTCATCATTTTGGATATGATCCATCGATAAGGCTTACCATAAATCCTGACTTCTACAACTGTAATACAGTATTAGATGATATCTTTAAATTTTAAATGAATATACTTTGCAGATCCGTCCATTACAATTCATTATACAACAGGGTGGTATAGTACGAAAAATCCACTCAACAACTTTGCCAATAACTTTTAATATTTTCTTAAATGGTGATTTCTCTATGTACAATTGTACATGAGCTAATTACCTTTTTACATATTGCTTTTTTATTTGGCATTTACGATTTGAAGTGTGCTTTTCCCTTCTTGATTTTCAACATAAGATATGCAAGCATGGAACATTTAACATTGAAGAAATCTCAAACGTAAAAATCATCCATTGGAGATACAGAAATGATGGGATTTTAATGTCTTGAGCTGAAAACTCCTACGGTATTTGCGTGTAATATATAATGTAGTTACGCAAAGGCAAGGAAACTTTAATCGGTAAGCTTGTCTTTCACAGTTAAGTCGGTGGGGAAATTTTGACGGTTGTGACGTAGCGAGCGTTGAAGGAGAGGGTTAGTTAAACGAATATGAGTAGCTTTTATTGTTTAAAGATAAAAAACATTATGACAATAAAATATAGCATACAATATAATAGTTCAGATAAAAAAGAACAAAAATGTATGTAAATCAAGATAAAATGAATGAAGGTAGGTGGTTGGTATGCAGCATTTGTTGGGAGAAAAACTTGCAGTAATAGAGTTTGATTTCTTAGAAAAAATGCATTTGATTGAAGCGTGGATTGATGACTTCTTTGAAATATTCAAATGGTTAGATGCCGTTGAAGACGAAGGTTTATATGATGAGCATTTGCATGTTACTCTATTAAATGCTAATCAAATGTTTTTAAAAGAAAGAGGAGAGCAGAAAGTACAGATATACGAAAATAGACTTGCAATAAAGCCAGAAGAAAAAAACAGCTCGTTGTTATTTTTTCAACAAGAAATGTTGCTGATCAGTCAATTGGAAAACGAGTCAGATTTATTGAAGTATTTTTGAGATTTTTAGAAGAAAAAAATATTGAAAACTGGATTGTGCATAAACAATTCATGCCGCAACTTGGAGATAATACAGAATTAGAAACGATAATTGAGATAGTAATAGGTGTAAAGGAATCTACAAATGATATGTAAAGGCGAAATTTGTTGTGAGTAATTTGAAAATTTTAAATGATATTTTTTATACAGCGATATCTGAAGAGGAATTAAAAGAAGAAATTCTTGTTATCTGGCGAAATGTTTTTAATCATTCTAATATATCAATTTTAGACTCGGTCTATGAGCAAAATTTGGTAAATTTAGATAAAATTGATTTGACAAATTTTGAAATAGCTTGTAGAGATCGTCTATTTAATGAAAAAGTAGAAGGAGTAGCTTAATTGAGTTAGTGTCAGAAAAAATATGAAAGCTATATATCTGATACGTGTATTGATTTATGACTCAGGTGGACGATACTAAAATTAAAAAGCTTTATAACAACTTATTTAGATTATGTTAAAGGTCATTTCGATACATAAACTGTAGCAAAAATTTTAGATGAATTGTCAAATGAAAAGGAGTTGTCTCATTATGATAGATTGTTTTAAAGAGCGAAAACAGAAAGTTCAAGCATTTCAAAGTATTGTTCGCTCTCGCAGCTATGAAGAAAAAGAAAGTAATGTTCCAGAAGGGTTGTATAAAAAATGTCAAAAATGTGGTGAGCTTATTTTGAATGATGACTTAGCCTGCCATTCATTTGTTTGTCCACATTGTAATTATCATTTTCGTATCACAGCAAAAGAGAGAATTAATCTAGTAGCTGATGCTGGATCGTTTCGTGAGATGTTTTGGAATTTTAAAACCAATGATCCATTAAACATGCCAGATTATAAAGAAAAATTAGCTGTCCTTTCTAAGCGTACTGATTCTAATGAAGCTGTTCTTACTGGTATTTGCAAAATTTCTGGGCATCCTTTTGCAATTGCTGTTATGGATAGTCACTTCTTGATGGGAAGCATGGGATGTGTCGTTGGTGAAAGAATTACACGTTTATGCGAGTATGCAACTGAGAAAAAATTACCACTTGTGATCGTTACAACATCAGGAGGAGCAAGAATGCAAGAGGGTATTTTGTCCCTGATGCAAATGGCCAAGACAGTAGCAGCAATAAAAAAGCATAGTGATGCGGGACTGCTCTATCTTTCAGTTTTAACAGATCCAACAATGGGTGGTGTTAGTGCAAGTTTTGCAATGATGGCTGATGTTATTATCGCAGAGCCAAATGCACTCATTGGTTTTGCAGGACCTCGTGTTATCAAGCAAACAATTAAACAAGAACTTCCAAAAGGTTTTCAAACTTCAGAATTTTTACTTAAACGTGGATTAATTGATATGGTGGTAAGTCGTTCACATTTAAAAGAGACCCTAGCCAGAATATCAGAAATGTTTAAGGTAAGGGACACTGTTAAGCTGAGATCAAATAGTCCCTCCCACTTTATCAATCATGTAAAACCTCAGATGTCTGATGATTTAGTACCAATGGATAAAGTTCGTTTAGCAAGGCATGGTAAAAGACCCAATGTACGGTACTATATTAATCAGCTATTTGATGACTTTTTGGAACTTCAAGGTGATAGAATGTACGCAGATGACAAAGCCATCTTAGGCGGTGTTGCACAATTTGATGGCATGCCTGTCACAGTGATTGGACACTTAAAAGGTACGACGACAGAGGAGAATATTCAATCGAATTTTGCTATGTCACATCCAGAAGGTTATCGAAAAGCCATTCGACTTGCAAAGCAAGCTGAAAAGTTTAAACGTCCGATCATTACTTTCATTGACACACCGGGGGCATATCCTGGTATTGGTGCTGAAGAGCGTGGCCAGTCAGAAGCCATTGGACAATGTTTAACATGTTTTATGGGGCTGAAAGTACCAGTAATTGCACTTGTGATTGGGGAAGGTGGAAGTGGTGGTGCGCTTGCGATTGGGGCTGCTAATTACATCATGATGCTTGAGCACAGTGTGTATTCAATTTTGTCTCCAGAAGGTTTTGCTAGCATTTTATATAAAGATGTTAGCAAAGCGAAGGAGGCTGCAGCACATATGAAGCTGACAGCTAAGGATTTATTAAACCTTAAGGTTATTGATGAAATTATTGAAGAACCAGTGGGTGGTGCCCATGAAAATCCATCGTTTATGTTACCGAAACTAAAAGCTTCGATTATTCAAAGGCTTAGAGAGTTTGGTGATCAAAGTCAAGAAAGGATTGTGCAAGCTCGGTATGAAAAGTTTAGTAAAATGGGACGTGTAGCAGCTTTAGAAGTGACACCAAATGAAGAACAAAATATTTTTATGTCAAAAATGGATGCTGTGAATAAGTCTATAAAGGAGGTGGGGTGGATAGGAGATCTTGAGAAAGATAACATTGCTTGATACAAGTCATGTTAGTTATAAGTCGGGGTGTATATGTGTGGAATAACTTTTTACGTGAATGAAGCGTGTGTTTTGGTTTATAGGGTTTATTAAAGTCAATAAAGTTAACGTTCAAGAAATCTCAAAGGTCAAAATTATTCAGCTAAAATGCAGAAATGATGGGTTTTTGATGCTTTAGGATGAAGAAGTTAATAATGTCTGGAGGTAGCATATAATATAACTGTGATTAAAGTAAAGAGATCTATATCATAAATTTAAGTGAGGAAAAAGAGGTCATATATGTTAGAAGGCCGTACATCTAAATGAACCTAACAAAGAATAAAAAAGGAGCGCAAAGAAATGAATAAAATAAGTATCTTATTTTCAGGACAAGGATCACAATATGAAGGGATGGGGAAAAAGTGGATTTTGGAGCATAAAGGAATAAAGGATCGCATCAAACAAGCATCGGACTTACTTGATCTAGATCTACTTAATTTATGTATCAATGGAACGAATGATGAACTACAAAAAACAGAAATCTCTCAACCAGCTATTTTCGCTTTGAGTTACGCCATGTTTGAACAGTTTTGTTCAACCTATCAACCAAATGTTTCACACTTAGCAGGTCATAGCTTGGGAGAGATAACAGCACTGGCAGCTGCAGGCGTATTGACATATGAAGATGGGTTAAAATTTGTACATGCACGAGGAGAAGCGATGTCTGCTTGTTGTAAACAAAACCCTTCTGCCATGACTGCTGTTACCAATGTTGATGCTACTATTTTAAACGCTTTAATGGAAGAATATGAAGCAGATAAAAAAGGGATATTTATCGCCAATTATAATACACCATGCCAAACTGTTTTATCAGGTGGCGCAAAAGAATTAGCTGAATTTACAAAACAGATTAAGGGAACAGCTAACTGTATCCCACTAAAAGTAGCAGGAGGATTCCACAGTGCTTATATGGCTGATGCTGTAACAGAGTTAAAAGGAGTACTGGATGAAATCTCAATTAATAAAGGTGAAATACCAGTTGTTAATGGGAACCAAAAGAGGTTTTACCGTGAAGATGACGATGTACGTCAATTATTACTGGATCAAATCATCAAGCCAGTAAACTGGAACCAATCATTAGAATTACTAGAAGATCAAGGGACGAAATTATGGATTGAGTTTGGACCGAAAAATGTCTTAAAGAATACAGTTCGAAATAGTATTTTTAATCCAAAAGTATTCTCTTATGATACAGACGATATAGCTGATTTATTAGAAGAACTTAAAATCGTTGAAACAAGAAACAGTCAGATCCCTAATTTGATAGGACTATGCTTAGGTGTGGCAGTATCGACAAAAAATAACTGCCAAGATGAGCAATTATATAAAAAGAATGTAGTGGATTCTTATAATGAAATTAGAAATATTCATGATCAAGTGCACTCAGAAAATAGAGTGCCTACTCAGCAAGAAGAGGAAACGGCATTAGGTTTATTAGAGTTAATTATGGATACAAAGCAAATTAGCGCCTCAGAACAAAATGCAAGAATTAGTCAAATCATAGCGATGGCTGCTAGTACAAAAAAGCAAGCATGTTGAAGGCGGGTTAAGTCATGAAACTATCGGAGCTTGAAATAGAAAATTTTATTTTACAACAGAATATAAATCTAGATACAATACTAAATGGCCTAATTTCAGGAACCATTGATCTTGAAGAATCTGTAAAATTAATCAAATAATTGGTATTTCTAATTAGAAACTAAAAAGGTGAGGATACAATGGATAAAGTAAAAAAGAATATACTTAATCAAGTAGCAAATAAAAAAATATCAATAAATGAAGGAAAAGAACTTTTAAAAGAATTAACAGCACTCAACCTTCCAAATGTAAATAAAGATATGGCGATTGTTGGAATGAGCGGAAGTTTTTCTGGTACAAATGATATCGAAGAATTCTGGGAGGTTATTAAACAAAGAAAGCCTACTATACGTGAGCTCCCAGAAGGGAGAATAAAGGATGTAACTGATTTTCTGAAAAATAAATCCTATGGAGAAGCTGTTGGAATATCAAGCGAAAGACCAGATGATGCAAGAGAAATAACTACAAAAGCTGGGTATTTGAATGAGATAGATAAATTTGATGCACAATTCTTTAACATAAGCCCTGTTGAAGCGATCAATATGGATCCTTATCAAAGAATCGTATTAGAAAAAGCATGGTCAGCCCTAGAAGATGCGGGATATCATCCTGAATCACTAAAAGGAGAAAAAGTCGGGGTGTTTATCGGTAGAGAGACAACAAATCGTTCATTGTATCAAGATCTGTCAGAGCCACACCAGATGATGTTAACGGGTACATGGGAAAGCTTAACAGCTAGTCGTGTTTCTTATGCGCTAGATTTCAAAGGACCGTGTATGCTCACGGATACAGCCTGCTCAAGCGGTTTAGGGAGCGTTCATTTAGCCATTCAATCTATCCAAAACGGAGAATGTGAGATGGCATTAGCGGGAGGTATTAATTTGTGCGTATGGGGCTCGTTCAAAGGGAAATATACTTACGGGGCTAATTTTGATAGTGTCGAAGCAGTTGATGAGCAAGTTAAGACTTTTGATGCCAATGCAAATGGGACACTATGGGGTGAGGGTGTTGGACTTGTTGTTGTTAAGCCTCTAGATAAAGCGATTGCGGCAGGTGATAACATTCAAGCTGTTATTAAAGCAAGTGGGGTTAATAATGATGGCGCCAGTCAGAGTATTACAGCACCAAATGCTAAGACACAGGAAGAATTAATTGTTGAAACATGGAAGAAAGCCGGTATTGATGTAGAATCCATTGGCTATATCGAAGCCCATGGAACTGGAACGATACTGGGTGATCCGATTGAGATCAAAGGCTTATCTAATGCTTTTAAACACTTTACAGATAAAAAACAATTTTGTGCCATTGGTTCATCTAAAACAAACTTTGGACATATGGTGGCAGCCTCAGGGATTGCTTCGTTGATTAAAGTGGTCAAAGTGTTGAGGGAGAAAAAGTTACCCCCTAATATTAACTTTAGCACTCCCAATCCATACATTAATTTCTTAGATAGTGCACTTTATGTTAGTAATGAGTTGAATGATTGGGAGTCTAAAGAAACGAGAAGAGCAGCATTAAGTTCATTTGGTTTTTGTCGAACGAATTATCATATGTTGTTGGAAGAAGCACCGACATTCACGTCCAAAAAGGAGAATGACTGTACTGGCTTTTTGACTGTCTCAGCTAAAAGTGAGGAAGCGTTGAATAACTATCTTTTAAAATATAGAACATACATTAACTGTTCGACTAATGCACTTGAAGATATTTGTTATACATCAAATGTAGGTCGCGGGCACTATCAGCATAGAAGCATATTCTTAGCTGATACACGTGAAAAGTTATTGAAACGTTTGGATCAAGCTTTATTCACTAAATCAGGAGATGGATTCCAAAAAGCATATTATAAGATTGTTAATGATAATCTAGAGGTTGATGCTAATAAGGGTGAGATTACGATAGGAGAGCAGAATAGGTTAAGTGACTCGATGTTAAAGTTAGTAGAAGGCTATTCAGGAAAGAGAGAAATTTCAGCTGATGTAACCGAAATAATGAAGCTTTATGTGAAGGGTGCTCACCTTGACTGGTCAGCCCTTTATCGAGGAAAAGATAGCAAAAGGGTTTCTGTTCCAACCTATCCATTTGAGCGTACTCGATATTGGACAAAGCCAAAGCAGTCATTAGTCGCAACTCATACGGAGAAGTTGAGTCCTCTTGTACATAGAAAAATCTCATCGAATAATCATTCGGTAAGGTTTGAATCGATTTTAAATAGTGAAAGTACGTGGGAGTTGAAAGATCATAAGATTAATGAGATTGCTGTTCTTCCTGGGACGGCGTATTTAGAAATGATCCATCAGGTTGCGTCTGAGGAATTGGGAATGAAGACTGTTACTTTCAAGAATTTATATTTTTTGAATCCGCTTATTGTAGCAGAAGGAGATAAGTTAATCACGATTGTTGTAAAAGATATCGAAACAGCACCTAAGTTCAGTATTTACAGTGAAGATGATGAGGGAGAAGTTGTTTATCATGTAGAGGGGACGTTAGATCAAGTGAGTGAAGTAGAGATTCCTGAGCGCATTGATATTCAAGCACTCATAAAAAATGAAAAAGGGTTCAATTATTATGAGCAAAATGGAATAGAAGATGAAACTGGATTTTTCACTTTTGGAAAGCATTGGCAGCAGCTTAAGTCAATTTGGGAAAGGAAAGATTTCACAATTGCAAGACTGCAACTGACTAGCGATATAGCAAATGAGGTTAAATCGTATAACATGCACACTTCCCAAATGGATAATGCCGCCAATCTGCTTCTCTCAATAAGTGAAGAGATTAAAGGTACCTATCTACCGTATTCATATAAGAAAATGGTGGTTTATCGAAACCTCACAGATACAGTGTATAGCTTGATTAAGCCTGATTATGAAAAAGACCCAACACGAGAGACAGTTACCTTTGACATCACAATCACAGATGACTATGGAAATGTATTGATCGAGATTAGTAATTACGTTATTAAACGTGTAAATCAGAATAATGCTTTAATCAATCAAGCAACACCAGTAGTCAAGTTAAACTGGATACCGTATGACTTAAATTTGAATGAAGCATTTGATTCACCATCAGGGAACTGGCTAACAGTTGGCTTCGATCATGATTCACACACCCAAGCAGTGGATGAATTCAAGAAAGAAGGGTTAAATGTTTCTTCCTTCTACCTTCCAGAAACTAAAGCATTTAATAGCGAGCAAGAAGCTGGGCGTCTAATAGAGGCTATTGTAGCCAATAAAACGACTGGATTAGTGCTACTAACAGATTATACAAAGCCTTCAATTGATTACCATTGTTTTGAAGAAGTAAATGTTTATAAACAAGCGTCATTAGATTTATATTTCTACCTTATTAAACAGCTCGTGAGCCAAAAAGTAGGGTTAAAAGATGGCATTAAAGTGATCTTGAAAGAAGCGCATTGCGTTGATACATCAGAAAAGGCACTCAATCCTTTAGCGACATCACTTTCGTCTTTGGCATTAGTATCAGGATCAGAGTATCGAAGTTTGCCTGTCAGTATTATTGATACGGATGATGAGACCCCATTATCGTTGTTAACAGATGCACTGATTCAAAACAAGGAAAAAGAAGTTTTAGCAGTTAGAAAATCACAGTGGTTCATTAGACAATTAGAGCAACATCAGAATGAACAAGAAGCAGTGCAATTAGAGCGAGATCCATCAGGTGTGTACATCATTACAGGTGGACTTGGTGGTGTTGGGTTTGAAATTGCCACACACATGCTAAATGAGCCAAATGTTAAGCTAATCTTGATCGGGCGTACACCGATAGACGCAAGTAAAACTGAACATATTGACAGCGCTAAGCAAAGTAAAATTCAGTTTTTAAAAGAAAATGAAGATCGTGTTGAGTATATCGCAACAGATATATCAAATCAGGAGTTAATGTCAGAATTACGAGAAGATGTTCTAAATCGATATGGTGCGATTTCAGGGATTTATCATGCGGCTGGTGTAGCAGGGAATGGTTTCTTGATGAATAAGACGTATGAGCAGTTTAACGAAGTTCTATCACCGAAGTTATTAGGAACATTAAACCTGCTGACATTTATCCCGGAAAATACGAATGCCTTTATGCTCTTATTCTCTTCTATTAACTCAGTGATGAATGATGAAGGTCAAGGTGACTATAGTGCAGCAAATGCTTTCTTAGATACGCTCTCTTATAAGAGTCATGAGTTAAACAAGCGTATATTGACTGTTAATTGGCCAGGATGGAAAAATACTGGAATGATGAAAGACTTCAGCTTGGATGATGGCGGCTTATTTAATGTTATTGAAGTCGATAAAGGACTTGAATATATGGAAACGATTATCTCAAGGTCGTTGATTGATCATTTGCCAGTTATTCCAACGAAACTGAACTTGTCGATGTTAAATGAGGTAATGAATTCACTACCATTTGAAGTATCTCCTTCTTTGAAAGCAAGTATGGAGAAAATTTCAAAGAAAACCATTGAATCGGGAGCATTTGATTTTAATGAAGTTCAGATTAAAGGCACCTCAACTATTAATGATACATTAAAGAAATTAAGTACAATATTTGGCAATGTTTTAGGACTGGAGGAAATAGATGTAACGTTAAGTTTCCAAGAACTAGGTGGCAATTCGTTGATGGCAACACAACTGCTTCGTGGAATAGAGCAGCATTTGAATTTTGAAATTGATCTAGCTGATATTTTCTCTTATCCCTCTGTTTTGAGTTTATCTGCTTATCTGCAAGAAAAAGAGGTGGATCATCCTGAGCAGGATGAAGCCCAGGAAGAGATTTCAGATGAATTGCTTGAATATCTTAAAGCTGAGGTAGAGGATGAAAGCTTATTAGCCGAGTTGAACTTAGAAGAAGCTGGTTAGTTAAATGGTTAAGAAAACTTAAAGCTCGTAGGGTAGCTAACTACAATTATTATAAGGAGGTGTTAAAATGGATAGAAAATGGATTATACTCATTATAATGGTAATTGTATTTAATCTAGTAGGTATTTTGTTTTTGTCAGATGTCAGCTGGAGTGGAACATTTACGATAGTCGCAAATGCCGTGTTGCTTGGTTGGGTACTTTTCGCACCAACAAGTAAGAAAGGTAAGAAAATTAAAAAATAGTAACACCTATAATGATACAAAATATTAAACAAGGGTGTCTCTATTTTAGACTTGAGAGAGTTAATAGAGATGCTCTTAATATAAGTGAATTCACAAATACAACCTAGCAATCAAAGGGTGTGAAAGAAAAAAGGAGTGTTTAAAATGATAGTAAGTATGAAAAATATTGTGAAAATATATGGAGATAATACAGCGCTTAATAACTTAAATTTAGAAATTAGAGAAGGGGAAGTTCTAGGCTTACTTGGGCCGAATGGTTCAGGAAAGACAACAGCAATTCATATTTTATGTGGATTGATTGGAAAGAACTCAGGAGAAGTGACTGTATTCGGAATGCCACAAGATACAAAAAATTTGAAAACTCGTCAGCAGATGGGGTTGGTTACCCAAGAAGTAACTGTATTTAAGGATTTAACAGCAAAAGAGAATTTACGATACTTTGGTGGATTATATGGTCTTAAAGGTGCTGAACTTGAAGCGAATATCAAAGAAGTACTTGAGTTTGTGGAGTTGACGGATCGTGCTAATAAAAAGCCAGGAACTTTCTCAGGTGGGATGCAAAGACGTTTAAATATTGCTTGTTCTTTAGTTCATAAACCAAAATTCTTAATTATGGATGAGCCGACAGTTGCCATTGATCCACAGTCGCGTAATCATATTCTAGAGTCCGTTAAAAAGATTGCAGCCCGTGGAACGACTGTCTTATATACATCCCATTATATGGAAGAAGTGCAGGAAATTTGTAGTCGCATTGTGGTCATGGATGCAGGACGTGCCATTGCCTCAGGAACCGTTGATGAGCTAATCGCTCAGATCCAACATGAAGAAGTAGTGCGACTTACAGCACTTGCTGCAACGGATGTATTGACCAGAGAGTTAGAAGAAATTGCAGGTGTGCAATCAGTAATTGTCAATGGAAATGAGTATGTGATTGCTTCGACCGTTGGTACCGGGAATTTAAATCGTATTTTAGAAACTGCCCAACGTCATGGAGGCGTGGCTGGTTTTAATGCCGATAAGCCAAATCTAGAAGATGTGTTTTTAACCTTAACAGGTAAGAAATTAAGAGATGAGGAGGCGTAAGCTATGAAACAATTTCCATTAGTATTTAAACATTATTTTAAACGAATGATGACCAATAAAGTCGCTTTGTTTGTCCAACTAGGATTACCAATCATATTGATTATCGTTAATTTAGCAATAGCAGCTGCGGATACAGATGCAGATGTCATGCAAAATGGTTACAATATGATGCATACTACGATCGTTATTTTGATGTTATTCTCATTTGCATTCTTTGGTGGTGCGTGGCTAGTTGATTATTTGTTCCCTGATTTAACGGAGGCACGTAAGTTTAGATTGTTCTTTGTTCCCATTGATAAACGTATTTATGCGTTGGCGGCAATGTTAGCAAGCATGATTGTTTCCTTTCTTCAAAGCTTGTTGATCATTGTCCTCACAACAGTTGCCCTTAATATTCATTGGGGTGATGTCGGCATTTTAGCTGCATTGGTTGTTGTCACAATTCTACTGTCTCATTTTGTCCATTATTTTTTGTACCTTGTTGCTAAAAATAAAGGACAAGCAAATGCACTTTCTAACCTGATTACATTTGGATTAGCCGCGTTAGGGGGATTATTTTTTGGAAATCCAGGGGATTTGGTAGACTTGCCGATTCTGAATTGGTTCCATGACTATGGAACACCATTGTCGCAGGCAAGAAGATCAATGCATTATGCAGGATTTGTTGGTGATGATATGGGTATTGCCATTCAGAGTCTTTTGATTTTATTAAGTGCAACAGCACTCTTTATTTGTTTGACATTTATTATAGGGAAGGTGAAAAAGGCATGACAATTCTAAAATTTTCTTTGAAACGTATTTTTAAAAATCCAACGACGATACTAATAGGATTTATTCTACCTGCTGCACTATTGTTACTTACAGGAATGTGGGATGAAGACGGCCGAGGTTATTACTTTATGGCATTTATTCTCATGATCGTTGCGTTTCCAACAACTAATATTATGCTAGCTGATCAAAAGGAGCGAACGGTTCAGCGAATTATGACAACACCAACGACAGCGTTTAAGTATTTATCACAGAATTTAGTTGCGTGTATGATACCATTGCTTATGCAAATTGTTTTCGTCTGTATCTTTGGTGCAGTACGTTATAGTTGGGATTTACAATTTACATTGTCTTTAGGATTAGCATATACTCTATTTGCGGCAACTGCCATTGGCTTTGCCTTTGCTTGGAACTGCTTATTCAAAAATTCTGAAGTTGGTATGGCAGTACTTGTAACTGTGATGGTATTCTCAGCAGCCTTCGGGATTTTCTCATCACCTACTGCATTTCCAGATGTGATTCGTACTGCTGCAAAGGTATTTCCAACTTATTGGATTTCAATTGGCATTGAAACATTGATTGATAGCGGATTTGGTTTTGAATTTTTGCTGCCAATAGGTGTGTTGGCTTTGTTTACTTCAGTCTTTTTGACTTATGGTAGTGTAAGAGGAGCTTATTAGAGTGTGGTGTGCCATCTAGGTTGATTAAATTTAAGAAGAAGTGTTCAATTTTGAAATGCTAGTTTAAACTAACTGGCATTTTTTGATGTCTTCAAACCAATGTCAACAGGTTAAGAAAATCCCCCTTAAACGATAGTTGTTTGGAGGTGATTACGAAGTAATTGACTCCAAATAACTATCCCAGTAAGGTGAAAGCCGCACTCAGCTTCAGAGACAAAAACTTGGAAATGAGCGATTTTGCGCTGGAGAGACCGTTTACTGATCACCGAAAGGTGCTTAACCTGTTGACATTGGTCTTCAAACCCTTTAACGCTCCAGATATCATGAATGTTTAGAACATATTTTGTGTGCCATAAAAGATAGGTTATAGGTGTTTAAAGAAAAAAAAGCAAATAAATAAGAATATCATGTAAAATGTAGTTAAGCTCAAGAAAACTAAATATAAGCCAATTTGGATAACGAGCTTAATTGTCCTACTGTTTTTAAAAAAGAATGATTGGAGTGTATGATAATGATGAAAAATAAACCTGTTTGTTATGACAACTCTTACAAACATGCTGAGATCTTTCCCGGGGTTCCATCTTTTTTAGGTCTACCGGTTGCGAAAACACCTGCAGACTTAAACGCTGCGGACTTCGCTATTATGGGTGTTCCTTGGGAAGGTGTTTGTACTTATGGTGGCCCAAGCTATGTAGAGAATGCCACGAAAAGTGTACGACTTTCTTCGATTCGCTATGGGGGTTATATGCCTGAGCTTGACTTTGATTTGTTTGATCACTTTTCCGGTGTTGATTATGGTGATGCTGCGGTTAAAAACGGCGATTGGAATTTTACGGCTAACAGCGCCAAAACACATTTGGCATCTGTTTTAAATGCAAATAGCATTCCGATAATTTTTGGGGGTGATCATTCTTTAAGCTATCCGCTTATTGAAACCTTTGCTAAGAAATACGATGGAAATATTGGCATTGTCCATTTTGATGCCCATATGGACAATATGGATAGCTATGGTGATAGTAAAGTGGCGCGCTGTTGTCCATTTCATCGCATTTACGATATCTCAGGTTTTACTGCCAAAAACTTGGTTAGTATTGGCATCCGCGGTCCTAGAAATCACTTTGCTTCTATTGCTGAAGCTGAAAAATATGGTGCATCAGTTATTACTAGTTTTGAGGTGAAGAAAAACGGTCCAAAAAGTAGCATTCAAAAAGCCCTCAATATTGCGACTAAGGATACAAAAGCTCTTTACGTTTCTGTGTGTAGTGATGTCTTAGACATTGCACACAATCCAGGTGGTCCAGCAGATCCTTGTGGTTTGAGCACTTATGAATTAGCTATTATGTTACACGAATGCGGACTTGCTGGTGCGAAAGGTTTTGATTATATGGAAATTTATCCACCAAAAGATTATCACGATCAATCTGCTCACGTTGCTTGTTGGATGAGCCTTTACATCATGAATGGTATGGCTCAAAATCTGTTACTCAAAACTAAAAACTCACACTAGGTAAGTAGCTAACTAAAAGGAGGTTGTGTAGGATGAAAAGATATTTGATGAATTCAATTCAAAAAAGATTTTTTACAATTGAGCAAATATACGATACAAAATTATCGTACAATATCCATTTCGTTGTAAAAATTGATGGCATTATCAATTCAAATAAATTTCTAAATACGTTAGTTAAACTAACTGAGAGACATGAGCTATTAAGAACTTCTTTTTCACTAGAAAAAAAACAGTTTGTTCAAATTATCCATGATCATCCAGAAATTGATTACACTTATGAATCAGTAAGCGGGGAAATTGAAGAGAAAGCATTATATAATAATTTTTCCAAAAGATTTAATTTGACAAAAGCGCCATTATTAAGAAGTAAACTAATCCAAGCAGAAAAACATTGTTATGTGATATTGGAGGTTCATCATATTATTGCTGATGGACAATCTTTAAGTATATTATGGAATGAGATCGAAGCTATTTACTTTGAAAAAAGCTTAGCACCGCAAAAGATCCAATACAAAGATTATGGCATTTGGCAAGATAAGAAGTCATTTACTAAAGAAGAAATATACTGGTTAAAAGAGTTTGCCACAAATATTCCGACCATAGATTTAAAAACAGATTTTCCAAGACCACAAAAGAAGGACTTTGAAGGAATAAATATTTTAACAGACATAACCAGTGAGATGAAAGAGAAAATCGTAGCCCTTTCACATCAAAGTGAAGCGACTGAATTTATTGTGATGTTATCAATTTTTATCTTATTTTTGAAAGGGCGTACCAACCAGAATGAGTTAGTCATTGGAGTGCCTGTTTCAAATAGGTTAAACACTGATACCCATGATATGTTAGGAATGTTTGTCAACACGCTAGCTATTCATATTAACTTAAATGATGAAATGACGTTCGTTGATTTAGTGAATAGTGTAAAAGAAAAATGTTATCTGGCGTATACAAATCGTGAGTATCCTTTTGAGGCGTTAGTTGATAAGTTAAATTCGAGAAGAGACGCTTCAAGAAATCCAATATTTGATGTGATGTTTTCTGAGGAAGATGCTTATGAAGCGCTGACGTTCGGGGATTTTCAAATCAATGTGATTCCCCAGCAACTCTCTACTTCACAATTTGACATGTCTGTTGCCATTAGCAAAGGCAGGAATAAATCCAGCCTTAGTTTAACACTTTCTAAAAGTCTATTTAAAGAAGATACGGCATCTATGATGACTAGACAATATTTAAACCTTGTTGATCGTGTCTGCATGAATCCGATGAAATTAATAATAGATTGTGCTAGCTTAGATGAGAATGCCATGACTGAAGAATCCAACGTTTTAACAGAAAAAGAATGTCATCAATTGCTACAAGCCTTTAATGGTGCTTTTTCCAAGTACCCGAAGGAGAAAACTATTCAGCAATTATTTGAAGAGCGAGTGGCAAAAACACCTGATGCTATAGCCCTTATATTTGGCGAAGAGAAGATGACCTATAAAGAATTAAACGAAAAAGCGAACCAGTTAGCAAGAGTTTTACACTCAAAGGATACAGGATCAAATCGTTTAGTAGCCATGATGGTAGAGCGATCCTTTGAGATGATCGTTGGAATACTAGCCATTTTAAAATCAGGAAACGCATATTTACCAATCGAACCAGAACATCCGAAAGAATGGAAAAGGTTCATACTAGACGATAGTAGGACACCAATATTGTTAACACAGAGCTGGTTAAATGAAAGTGTTGAATTTAAAGGAGCATGTATGAACCTTGATGATGAACAGCTTTACCAAGGTGATGTTAATAATTTAAAGTTGTTGGAAAACTCAGAGGATTTAGCTTGTGTGTTATACACATCAGGATCTACTGGAAAGCCAAAAGGTGTCACACTACCACATAAAAGTATCGTTAGCCTTCTTTACAATATGGAAAAATACTACCCTTTAACAAAAGGTGATGCTTACCTCTTTAAGACTGCTTACACATTTGATGTGTCTGTAACCGAACTCTTTGGATGGTTTATTACGGGAGAAAAAATGGTTATTTTGCAACCAGGGGATGAGAAGCTACCAAACAAAATAATAGATGCTATTGATAAGCACCGCATTACGCATCTTAATTTTGTTCCGACGATGTTGTGTGTATTTTTAGATGAGTTAAAAAATCGTCCTGATGGTAGTTGTCAAACAATGAAGTACACATTTGCAGCAGGAGAACCATTAAAGCAAGATATTGTGTCTACTTATTACGAACTTTTAAAGACAAGCAAATTGGAAAATATATATGGCTCAACTGAGACGTCAAATAATACTCAATATACAACAGTTGCTAATGAACCAAATGCGGATATCCCAATTGGAAAGCCATTTTCTAATGTATTTGTTTATATTTTGGATGAGCACCAGAATATGGTGCCGATAGGAACGCCAGGTGAAATCTGTGTTTCAGGTGACTGCTTAGCAAAAGGATACTTGAACCGTCCAGATTTGACTGCTGAGAAGTTTATTCCAAATCCGTTTGCACCAGAAATGCGCCTGTATCGTACAGGTGATTTAGCACGGTGGTTACCAGATGGTAAAATTGAATGTTTAGGAAGAATTGACCAGCAAGTAAAAATAAGAGGATTCAGAATTGAATTAAGAGAAATTGAAAGTAGAATGAGAGCACTTCCTCATATACAAGAATCAGCAGTTATCGTTAAAGAGCGAAATAGCATCAAGTTCATATATGCTTATTATAAAAGTAAGATGACATATGATCCCGATAAATTAAAGGAATTCTTAATAAAAGAACTTCCTGAGCATATGATTCCTCATTGTTTTGTCAAGGTAGATGAGTTCTCTTATACAAAATCAGGTAAGCTAGATCGAAAAAGTTTATTAGACATGAAAGCTAATAATATGATCGTGTTAGAAAACTTTAAAAATGAAACGGAGCGATTGGTTTCTAATATTTTCAAAGAAGTACTTGGTGTAGAACAAGCAGGGAGAGAAGCTAAATTTTTAGAGTTAGGTGGAGATTCTTTAACAGTCATTAAAGTGAACCATTTAATCGGAAAAACTTTAAACCATCACTTAGAAGTAAAAGATATTTTAGAACTTAATAGTATAAGAAATATTGCTAGTAAGCTAGAAAAGATGGAAGAAAAAGTTGATAATAATGATTCAACTACAGCTGCGTTTGCCATATAAAACAGCTAATTCCTCAGATTTAAATCTGAAATATAGGATGCTAGAAGCAATGTCTGAATATTTGGTTACTTACGATTACTTAGTATCAAAAATCGAAAGACTGGATGCAAGGATAGAAGAAGTCGCAACAGGAGAAAGG
>WRKJ01000060.1 GCA_009778135.1 Defluviitaleaceae bacterium | reverse complement strand
ACAAACACTCAAAACTCTTCTCTTTCTCTGGCTGTCCTCTCATCGCTAACGTATTTACAAACATTCCTAGCATATGTTCCGTATCTTTATGCGTCCTTCCACTTATCGGACTCCCAATCACTACATCTTCTTGATTCGCATATGTACCAAGTAATACCATCGCTGAGGCTAGAAATACCATATATTCCGTACTTCCTGTTTGCATCGCTATTTCTTTTACCTTGCTCCCTAGCTCTTTGCCTGTTTCTATTCTCGTTATCGCACCTTCAAAGTTTCGCTCTTTTGGTCTGACATAGTCTAATGGTAGATCAAGCATAGGTATCTCATTGCTAAATTCTTCCAACCAATATGCTTCTTGATAACTTAAATCTCTACTTCTCATCCAATCGCTATAGTCTTTGAATTGATGCGTGAGTTTCTCAAGTGACTTTCCGTTATACAAATCTGTGAATTCTTTGATAAAGATACCCATACTCATTCCATCACTTATAATATGATGCATATCTATCATCAAGAGTTGATAACTTCCCATATGAATCATCTTTGCTCGGAGCTGAGATGCTTTACCTAAATCAAAGGATTCCACGAAGTCTAACATCACTTGATCTTCATCCACCTGTACCTCATTCACATACTCAAAATCTAACTCTACTCGCTCCTGTACCCATTGGACTGGCTCACCATCTAACATCATAAATGCAGTTCTTAAGATTTCATGTCGATCTACTAACTCCTGTAAGGCTCTTTTTATCCCTTCAAGGCGAACTTCTCCTGTTAGCTTCAAGTACTGTGGCATATTATACGTCACTGCTTCTAGATCCATCTCTTGGATGAAATAGATTCTCTTTTGAGCTGATGACATCTTATAGTAATCCTTTTCCTCTGCCTTCGGGATTGGGAGAGATTGGGTGCTTTCACTTTTAGCTACAAGCTCTGCTAGAGCTTCTATCGTTGGATTTATAAACACCTTTTTTAAAGCTATCCTAACGCCTATCTCCGACTCTATTTGATTGATTAATCTCGTCGCTCTTAGTGAATGTCCACCTAACTCAAAGAAACTATCCTTGACTCCTACCCGACTAACACCTAAAATTTCTTCAAATATACCACCAAGATTCTCTTCTACTTCGTTCCTAGGGACTACATACTCTGTTTCTACTTTCGCTTCTATTGCTGGTAGTGCACGTTTATCTAATTTACCATTCCTCGTCAATGGGATTGATTCAATCTGTGTCATGTAACCTGGAATCATATACTCTGGTAATGACTTCGTTAATCTTTCTCTTACAAAAGATACACTAACTTCTTGATCCGATGCCAAATAGGCATGGATCGCCTTCTCCCCACTTGAATCCTCTCTTGCGATTACTGCACAGTTCTTGATTTCTTCCATTTCTCGGATTGCACTCTCTATCTCTCCCAGTTCTACTCTAAACCCTCTGATCTTTACTTGTTCATCTATTCTTCCTAGATACTCAATGTTTCCGTCTGGTAGCCATCTTGCCAAGTCTCCTGTACGATACAACTTGCCTTCTCCATATGGATTATCTACAAACTTCTCTGCGGTTAGTTCTGGTTGATTTAAATATCCTCTCGCTAAGCCATCTCCTGCGATACATAACTCTCCGGGGATTCCTATTCCACATAATTTCATTTGATTTATTATGTAGATTTGTATATTGGATATCGGACGGCCAATTGGGATGATATGATCATTATCTCCGCAATCAAAATACGTTACGTCTATACTCGCTTCTGTTGGTCCATATACATTGATTAAAGATACTTTTTCATTTTGTTTTCGAATAGCCTCATTAAATTCATAAACATGACCTGGGATTAGCGCTTCGCCACTAGCAAAAACATATTTCAAAGTCTTTAAATTGTTAGAATACTTACCTTTAAGCCAACTCGAAAACACCTTTAACATAGATGGAACAAAATGCATGGTTGTTACACCATTTTTCTCTATCGCCTGAATAATCTCATTTGGATCTTTTTCTCCTTCCGGCTTTAGCATTACAACTTTCCCACCCACAAATGACCACCATAGAATTTCCCACACCGATACATCAAAGGTATACGTCGTTTTTTGTAGTATAACATCATGCTCATTTAAAGGATATCGGTTTTGCATCCAGATAATTCGATTGATTAAACCACGATGCTCACACATAACACCTTTAGGTTTACCAGTCGTACCCGATGTATAAATACAGTAAAGCAAATCCTCTGCTTTATTCACATAGGCAGGATTTTCAGTTATACCACCACACACACCTACTTCCTCAAGAGCTATGACAGGGATTGATGTCTCTACTTCTACTTGATACGTTAACACCGCTTTTGAACTACAATCTTCAAGTATATACTGAATCCTATCTACTGGATTCGTTGAAGCTATCGGTACATATGCTCCTCCTGCTTTGATAATCCCATAAATCCCTACGATCATCTCTATACTTCGCTCTGATATAATCGCTACATATTCATCAGGTCCTACTCCTAACCCACGTAGCTTATGGGCTAGCATGTTCGCTCTTTCGTTTAGCTCTTGGTATGTTAGTTGCTCATCTTCAAATACAATTGCCACATTCTCTGGGGTCTTCTCTACCTGTTCTTCAAATAGCTGTACTACTGTCTTGTCTCTTGGATATTCGGTAATTGTATCATTAAACTCTTCTAATATAAGATGCTGCTCTCTCTTAGTTAACACAGTAATTTCATTCATCTTCATATCTATATTACTACATAGATAATCAATTATAGTATTTATATTTGAAGCATATTTCTTAATCGTATCAATTGAATATAGATCAGTATTATAATTAATAATTGTTTCAAATGACCCATTTACATTTACAAAAGTGAATGAAATATCATACTCTGCGTAATAATCTTCAAATGCTATCTCCTCACATTCTAAATCATAAAACTTAGTTACCTTATTTTCCCTAGTTGCTACACTTAAAAATGTTTGAAATAACGGTGTCATACTTATATCTCTTATGAGATTAACTTTTTTGACAATTTGTTCAAAAGGTACATCACGATGATCTAATGCTTCCAAAGTATCATTTCTAACTATATTTATCGCGTCTTTTAAACTTATATCACTATTCATTTTTAATCTAAAAGGCAAAGTATTAACTAAATAACCTACAACATTCTCTAATCCTTCTTGATTCCTTGTTGCTACTGGAGATCCAATTATAAAGTCTTCTTGTCCTGTGTATTTATTTTGTAAAATAAATATTATTATTTGGAAGAACATAAATAAAGTAATATTTTGTTCTTTACAAAAATCTAAAACTTTTTTGTGGCCCGTTTTTTCTATAATGTATTTAAATGATTCTCCATAAGTAGACTTAGTCATTGGTCTCTTAACATCTATACTTAAGGCGGATTCCACAGGACTGTCTAATAAATACTCAAACCAAAAATTAAGCTTATTTTTATATTCATCCGTTTTTATAAGACTGTTATGCCATGCAGTGTAATCAACATATTGAAATTCCATATTTGGTAATAAAACGCTACTATTCAAGCGATATGATTTATATATGGATTCGAGTTCATTAAAGATTATCCCAGTAGACCAACCATCAGTTATAATATGATGTAACAATAAGCACACAATTTGATTTTTACCTAAGTTAATGATAGTAATATCTAAGAGCGGACCATTTACTAAGTCGAAAGTTTTTTTAGAAATATCTTCTAAAGACTTATTAATTTTATCTTTATCATTTAATTCATAAGATTCTGCATTAATTTCAGTAAGGTTATAATTAATTTCATTTGTAATAATTTGATATAATGTTCCGTTAATCATATCAAATGTTGTTCTCAAAGATTCATGTCGATTTACCAAGTATTCAATACTGTTTTTAAAAGCATTTACATCCAACTTACCTTTTAAATGATATCCCATTCTAACATTAAATAAATTCGAGTTGTTCTCCAATTCATTAACAAACCATATACTTTTTTGAAAATACGAAGCCTCTATTTTGAATTGTTCACTATTTTTCACTTTAAACCTCCCTTTAGATTAATTTATTTCTATCTATTTTTTGAAACTTATTGACGCCAATGTTTAATGTCATTTCATCTATTTTATTAGACATTGCATATAAAGTTGATTCCACAAAAATATCTTTCAATGTTATTTCTTTACTAAAAATCTCATTTATTTTATACGCTAACTGAATTGCTAATAAAGAATTACCACCCATCTTAAAAAAATCATCATCTATACTTATATCATTTATTTTTAAAAGGTCTCTCCATATTAATAAAAGATTTTCTTCTGTTTTTGTTTTTGGCTTTATGATATCTTTATTCTTATTATTTATAATAAGGTTCCTTAATTCCGTAACATTTACCTTACCATTGTTAGTAATAGGTATACTTGGTATAAAATAAAAATTATTAGGTATCATATATATAGGTAAACTAGTTTGTAAATGATCTTTAATTTCATTCTCATTTATTTCCTTAGCTAGTGGATTAAGTTTTATAAAGGCATTGATCACTACATCCCCATTTATCACGTAGTTCTCCAAAACATAAACCTCTTCAACTTGGCTTAAATTTAAAATTGTAGATTCTATTTCTCCTAATTCTACCCTAATACCTCTAATTTGTATTTGACGATCATTTCTACCACAAAAAAACAATGTACCATCACGATCATAGTATCCAAGGTCTCCTGTTTTGAATAATCTTTCATTATTATCATTTAATACAAATCTATCAGCTAAAGAATTGTCATCATAATATCCTAAACTGACATGATCCCCCCCAATATAAATTTCTCCGATACAGTTTAAAGGTAGTATACGTTGATTTTTGTCAAGAATATATATTGAGGTATTCGCTATAGGCTTTCCAAGACCAGGTAATATCGTTTCCTTATCAGTAGAAATAAAATTAATAGCTGAGATAACCGTCGTTTCACTTAAACCATACATATTTACTATTTTAAACTTATCATTAACAATAGGAACTTTCCTTAATAGGTCGCCTCCTGTTAATAGTAATTTTAAATCTGAGCTATTATCCCAATCTTCTTTTAATAATAATTCAGTTAGCGAAGTCGGAACAAAAGCGTTATTAACACCTTCAGTTATCAACCATTCTTTTAATACTTTAGGAGCAATATCCGTTTCATCGTCAAAAATAGTCAGTGTCAATCCTTTACATAAAGTGGGCCATATTTCAAAAATTGACGCATCAAAACCTAAACCAGCTATATGGGAATTTATATCATCTATTTCATAACTTAACTCTTCTATCATTACACCACTTAAACTTGAAAGGCTTTTATGCGAAATCATAACTCCTTTTGGTTTGCCAGTGCTTCCCGAAGTATAAATCATATACGCAGAATTATTTGGCTCTATGAGATCTAATTTTGTACTAATAGGGATTGTTGATTCTAGTTCATCAATTTTCAAAAAATTAACATAATTCAGTTTTTCTAGGATTATATTATTGGAAATAATAGTAGTTGCATTTGATTCTTTTATGATAGTCATAATTTTCTGTATGGGTTGTTTTGTATCCACAGGTATATAAGATGCTCCTGTTCTTAATATAGAAAAAGATACTAAAATCATTTCTATTGATCTAGGTAAAATTACCACTACATTATTTCCTTGTTGAACACCTTTAGAAATTAAATTACTAGCCATTATTTGAGAACGCTCTATAAAAGATGAGAACGTTATTTGATTATCTTGTTCTTTTATACAAATTTTATTAGGAAATAATTTTGATGTATCTTTTATCCAATCAACTATATTGTTGTATGGAACATTGATTTTGTTTGGAGAACTTAATAACTTTATTTTATTTTTCTCTTCTTCTGTTAAAATGTCCAGGTCACTAAGTGATTGATTAGCATTATTTACTATATCAATTAATAAGACTATAAAACTCTTTGAAATACTTATTATTTCTTCCTCGCAATATAGTTGTTCCCTATACTGCCATTTTAAATTTATACCTTCTTTACCATTATCTAATATATCTAAATGTAATTCATAATCTATATTATTAGGAATAATTTCTTCAACATATGCATCAATCCCTTTTTCTTTAAATTTAATAAAATTTTCTTCTAAAATGCCTATTGTCAAATTAAATATTGTAGGATTAGAATCTATATGATTTATTTTATAATCAGATATTAAATCAGTAAAAGGGATATCTGAATTTTGCATAGATTGCATTAGTGTTTTTTTGACTCTAAATAATTGTTCGATAAATGTTGGATTTCCCCAACAGTCTATTCTCAATGGAATGGTATTAATAAAACACCCGCATATATCATTCATTTCCTTTATTCTTTTAGAAATAGGGGAGCCTATTACAATTTTTTCTTCAGTTGTAAACTTATTTATTAAAAAGCTATATGCTGCCACAAAAAACATAAATAGTGAAACATTATTAGCTTTTGAAATTTGACGAATTCTTTGAATAAGCTCCAACGATAAGGACTCTTCATAAAATTTACTTTCTCGAGAATATTCTTTGTTTTTATCCTTTTTATCAAAAAAATTATAGGCAGGTATGTGGCCCTCTAGTTGTTTTTTCCAAAAAATTTTTTCTTTTATAAAATGAGTTCTAGAACGATCCCATTTTGCATAATCTAAATAGTTATAGTCTAATTTATAACTAATTTCATGACAATCTCGAAACTTTATTAAATATGAAATAAATTCATTACAAAATATCTTTATTGAGAGCCCATCAAATATCATATGATGAAAAGTAAAAATAATAGAGGTTTTATTTTCATATCTATCTATTGCAATTCTATATAGCGTTTCATCTTCAAGATTAAAAGATTGATTTATTAGCAAATTAATTTTAGCTTGATATGCTTTTTCAGATAATGATGAATTTAATATTTCTACATCAATTGGATTAACATCAATTTTTTGATATGGTTTTCCTCTTTTGCTATATACTGTTATATTGAAAATATCTTGTGTTTCTGACATCTGATTTAAAACTTTTATAATTTCGTCATCTGTAATTTCTGAATTGAACACTAGCTTAAATGCAACAACGTTACTTGTATCCTTGTTTAATTGCTCTGCTAGCCAAATAGATTCTTGTATATAACTTAAATCACACTGCTCATAATTATCTAATTTTTTCAAAAAAGTTTTTGGTTTATCAGAACTAATTTTCGATAAATAAGCTTCCTTAATCTCTTCAGGTGTAGGGCTATTTTCAAAAATCAATTGCTCTCCTTTATATATTACTTTAAAAGGCATCTTTACTTCTCCTCTCGTAATCCTTTTTATAGGATTCCAAATTTTTCTCGCATAGGGCGAAATTTTATACTCACAACTTCTTCAATTAAATCTTCTTTACTTAATTGAAAATCAAAATCACTTTCTAATAATTCTCTATCAACTTTATTAATAAGTAAATCAAGTAATTTTTTGCTAGGTTCCTTCAGAAGGGATAACATGATTTCTGATATTTCTCCATACTCAATCTCGTTCAGATTCTGCTCAGCCCAATAAATTATTGGAGGCCATTTTCCTTTTAATAAAAATAATAATTTTATTACCGAATAATTCATAATTGCAATTGTCATTAAACAATTCAATTCACTTCCTCTCTTTAATAATTTTTCAAACCTTAAAGCTAAGAAAATGAATTCAAAATAATGTAACTTTAATTTCTTTTTAACTAATTCGTAATCTTGCATTAAAATTTTAATTGTTAATTCTTCAATTTTTCTATCTTTATCATAAATCAACTCATGATTTTCTATTGGCCAATGATCAATATTACAAGGTGATTCGATTTTTTTTTCATAATCTGAAATTGGAAGATAGAGGAATTCAGCCTTACGTCCTTCTATGAAGATCACTTTTAAATTATTATTTTTATAATAATCATCAGTTACTATAACTTCATAGTCCTGATCAGATAAATCATCCTTATATAGCCTACTAGAAGATCCAATTAATAAAATTCCTAAAATCTCACTATTTTCTTTCAATTCATTTATATAATTTTCTATTTTCTTCACAGATTTACCTCTTTCTAAAAGTTCTTCTTTTTCTAATGTTATAATTATTTGTTGTTTGATTATTTTTTAGAAAATTTAATAATTTATTAATTGTTGAATACTCGAAAAGTAATGTTGCATTTAAGTTTAAGTTTAATTTTTTATTCAAATCTAAGCAAACATCCATCAACATTAATGAAGAAAATCCTAAATCAAAGAAATTATCATCCCTTAGGATTTTTTTCCTTATGCTACTACTAAAAGTATTAATTACTATACTATCAATATCAAAAGATGGAGCTATTGGTTTTTCTTTTGTAGTTTCTTTAACTATTTTTAATAACTTTTTAGAGTCTACTTTATTATGATGATTAAGTGGAAAATTAGAAACTTGAATGATTACTTTTGGAACTGAATAAAAAGGCAACTTATTCTTTAAATATATTATCAAATCATCTTTATTTACTTTAATATCACTTTGGATGAAAGCGATTATTTCTTTTTGTTTTTGATTTTCATTTAATAAAACAGCAGCTTGTTTTATATTTAAATAAGAAGATACCATTTTTTCAACCTCGTTTAGCTCCACTCTAAAACCACTTATTTTTACTTGATGATCATCTCTACCATGAAATAGAAAATTTCCATCTAAATCAAGACTAGCTTTATCTCCTGTTTTATAAACTTGAATTTCTTTATTGTTGAGTGTTATACCGATAAATCTTTTCTTGGTTTCCTCTTCATTCTTTAAGTACCCTAATGAAATTCCATCACCACCAACATATAAATCTCCTATCATCCCATACGATAAAGGCTCCATTTTTTTATTTAAAATAAAAGCATTAGAGTTTGCTATTGGTCTACCAATTGGAATTTGTGAGTGATACGTCTTACCTCTATTTATACGATAACACAATGAAAATGTGGTATTCTCTGTTGGACCATATCCATTAATAATATGACCATTTTTCAGTTTCTTCAGCATCATCTCTACATGCTTCACACTCACTATATCTCCACCAACAATTAAATATTTTAAATCCGCTAAGCACTTTGCATGGCAATCAACAAGATTATTAAACAATGCACTTGTTAAAAACATCGTTGTTACACCATACTTCTTGATAAATTCATGTAGTAAATTAGGATTTAATACTAAATGATCAGATGGCAAAACTAATGTTCCGCCATTTAATAAAGGGCTCCATATTTCAAGGGTCGCTGCATCAAAAGCGATTGGTGAACTATTGATAAAAACATCATCTTTATCAATCGTTATAAAATCTGTTTCCTTAACCAACCTTACTACCCCTTTATGCTGTACTAAGACAGCTTTAGGTACCCCCGTGCTTCCTGAGGTAAAGTTAACATATGCAATTGTATTCAAATCTTTATTCCTCTTCGAAAACGTGTCTGCCTTAGCCTCACTATAAATATTCATCTCATTTACATTGAAGGTTCTAATATTGCCAAGCTGATCTAAAACTTCTTTAGTATCAGTCTCAAGTAATAAAATAGGATGATTAATTGACTTCAAAATAGAATCAATGCGTGCTTTAGGGTAATTTAAGTCAAGTGGAACATAACTACAACCTATTTTTAAAATAGCTAGAATTGCGATAATGGATAAGGGCTTATCTTTTAAATAGAAACATATGAATGAATTTGATTTTATTTCGCAAGAAGTTAGATAATTTGCCATATTATCAGAATAGATATCCAGCTCTTTGTATGTCATGTGTCGCCCTTTCGACCTCAAAGCAATTTTATCAGGATTCTTTTTTACAATATGATCGAATATCGTTTCGATTCTATCCTTTTCATATATTGTATTGATACCATAGTATAGCTGATTAATTTGGTTTTCGTTAATTAGAAAGACTGAGCTTAAACGCCTACCATTAATAAATACTTCTTTAAATAAAACCTCAAAATTAGTTAAGATGATGTTTAAATATTCAATTTTCTTTTTTGAAGTTAGTCTTACTAATACTTCTTTCTCTTTTTCTAATGAGATTTCAAAGTGAATCTTACAATTAACAACCTCTACTTTATTAAAACTTACTAGCACTTCATTGCTTACATCATTATTTTGCAAATCGATTAATTCACTGGTATAGGTGAATCTATATTCATCACTATTCTCATCTTTCTCTAAATCATACAAACGTTTATCTAATTGATGAGAATCATTAATGATGATCGTTGCAAATTCATAGTCATTATATTTGAATAATAAGGCTACCAATACATCTATTACAAGTTCTTTATTTATTGTTTGTTTACTTTTAAAGATCTTTTCTATATTATTATATATAGATGTATGTTCGTAAAAATCAAATGGAAGTGTATTAATTTTTTTATCTAGCATATAATTCACCTCGTATAATGGATTTATCCCGAATTGGGATAGTATGATACTATTTAAGATGCTATGGATTAGTATCTCAGCCCTATTACACTCACATTATCCACCCTCCGTCTACATGAAATACCTGTCCTGTAATATAATTTGCGTTGTCGCTCACTAGAAATCCGACCATGTTTGCAATATCTTCGGGGATTCCAAGTTTTTTTAATGGAACTTCCTCTTGATTTTTTGCCTTTAAATCAGTATCAAGAACATCTGTCATATCAGTTTGAATATATCCTGGTGCAACCGCATTAACCTGAATACCACGAGGAGCAAGTTCTTTTGCAACTGTCTTTGTTAAACCAATAACACCTGCTTTGCTAGCTGCATAATTCGCTTGACCAACATTTCCTGTCACACCTGAAATTGATGTAATATTTACAATTTTTCCGCTACGTTTTTTAAACATCAATTTCGAAACTGCCCTTGTTAAATAGAAAACTCCTTTTAAATTGACATCGATTACTTTATCAAAATCTTCATCCGACATTCTAAGTATCAAATTATCACGTGTAATTCCAGCATTATTTACTAATACGTCCACAGTGCCTAATTTATCAACTGTCGTTTTAATCAAAGCTTCTAGTTTTTCAACTAATTTATTTATTCCAACCACATCCTCTACTTGATAGATAATTGCTTTTTTGTCGATTTTCTTTACAAAACCAGAAAGTGTTTTACCAGGCCCGATTTCTATAAAGGTATTTACTCCCTCTTTTAACATTAAGCGGATAGAATCTTCAAATCTAACTGATGAGTAGACTTGAGCTGCTAATAAGTCTACTAGTGGCTCATGTTGATACTTTGCTGTTTTGTTGAATATTACTGGGATTTTTAAATCCTTGAGATCAACTTTATCTAATTCTTGACGTAACTTAGTACCAGCTTCTTTTAATAGTGAAGTATGGAATGCGCCGCTGACAGCGAGTGGGAGAACTCTTCTTGCTCCCTTGGAAATAGCGAGTTCTGATACTTCTGCGACTGCATCAAGTTCGCCACCTATTACTAGCTGTCCTGGACAATTATAATTAGCAATTTCAACTACCCCAAGATGGCTAGCCTGTTTGCAAAGTGTCGATAAAACATCACTTTCCATTCCTAAAACAATTGCCATTGTGCTCATTCCAGCTGGTAGTGCTGATTCCATTATTTAGCCACGTTTGCGGACTAGTTTAATTGCGTCATATGCATTAAGTGCATCTGCTGCTACAAGGGCTGAATATTCACCTAAGCTAAGTCCCGCACAAATATCAGCTTTGAAACCCTGGTTTATTAACACTTGCAATATCATCAACTCGACTGCGATCAAGCATGGCTGTGTATATTCAGTTAACACTAATTCTTCAAGCGGGCCATCGAAACAAAGTTTCTTCATATCAAAATCCACTAACTCGCATGCGCGGTCGAAAAATTTACGTGCAATTTCGTACGTTTCATAAATTTCCTTTCCCATTCCAACCGCTTGTGCACCTTGTCCTGGAAATAAAAAAGCTACCTTATTCATTTATCACACCTCGATATTATAGTATTAATTCATCTATTCTTACACGCGTAGAGCGGATTTCACAATGAAGCATCCTAATCAATCGCCTTCTATCTCAAACTTGATTTCTGAAGAATCACAAATCGGTTGATATCCTATTTTCTGATAGATTGCATTGGATGTTGGATTCGCCAAATCGGTATAAAGCACACATTTTGAATATCCTTGCTCCAAAATTAAACGGCTGAGTGCTGCTACACAAGAAGAGGCGTAACCTTTCTTTCGAAAATATGGCGGGGTATAAACAAAACTTACACCACAAACTGTCACCATTTTTCGACTGATTTTCGCTATGGAAACAGGTGTTCCCTCATGCTCCAAAATATATAAATTTCCTGTTGAGATATGGTAACGATAATTTTCTGGATCGCTTCGGACGTTCCTTGATGTAGCTAAAGCCTCATTTTGAAATGCTTCAACCCAATAAGGTAAGAAACTCATATCACTTTCCTGTGCCAAACGCAAGGTACCAATATTTAAAGCTTCGGGATTTACTTCCTTTAATTCATATATCCGTTGATTATACATGATTGAATATTGCATATTTTTAGCCATTGCATAACTACGGGCAAAACGCTCTGCTAAGGATTTTTCTGATACAACTGTTGGAATTGTAAAATCAGTCGTGAGTAATCCTTCTATTAAGCAAGTTAGAGGAACATCATTAGTATGATTGTCCGTTGCATAAAGGGTGATGCCAAAAGGTGGTGTCATGATGGCAATTAATTGAATCCCTTCTTCATTCGAAACAGTTGCCATTAGCCAATTAACAGGATCACGCCAGTCATGTTTGTCTTTGCCCTCATTGCCAATTATCAAATTCCCCAATGGGATCATATTTTGTGATTCATGGCGTAATAAGATATGATAAGTATTACGGTAAAAAGCTTTAACATCTTTATACAAATTAAATCTCATAATTTCTAACTCCTCTTAATTTTAACTTTTTGTTTTTACTTAATCTTCTTCTATTATAATTTGTACTATTTCTCCATCTATTTCTATATCATGCGAGTACTCGTTAACAGAAGTAGAGTCAATCTTGTTTTTCGCACATTTTATACATATTTCTATCAATTTATTTATTGTCATATTTTCAAACATCTCATCTAAAGGTAATTTTAAAACTAATTTACTCTCTAATTCATCTGTCAAATCACCCATCAAACTCAATACTTCTAAGGATGTCCATCCCAATTGGAAAAAATCTAAATCTTCATTTAAATTTTCATCTTCAAAATGCTTTTTACAACATTCCCTTACAATATTTACAATTTCACTATTTGAATAATTAATACCCTCATTTTGGTCACTAGTTGAGTTGTTCAAAGAATCATCAACATATGTCATCTTATCTTCTACATTATCTGTACATATATCATTTTGATCTTCTTTTGAATTTTCATAGGTAATGCTATATTCACTTTCTTCATATAAATCATATTGAAAATTTATTTTTTCAAATGGATAGTGTGGTAATTTAATTAACTTACCTTCGCACACAAAGTCTAAGCTTACATCTACTTCACTATCTGAATTATTACTTAATTTAAACAGTAATTCTTCTGTAGATTTCGCCATGCATTTCCAATTAAATGCCATTAATTTTCTTCTTTTACACAAAGTATAGGACAAATCCTTTATGTTTATATTTTCTCTAGATAGGTACTTTAATAAGTTAGCTTTTGATCTTAATAATGCCTCTTCACTATTTGCACTAATTATAATTGGGTAAAAATTATTATCTTCGTCAATCATAACATCAATATTTGGACTTTTAAATTCTTCTAATATTACGTGTGCATTAGTCCCCCCAATTCCAAAAGAACTGACTGCCGCCCTTTTAATAAAACCATCTTTCCAATTTGTATTTTTTGAAGTTATATAGAAGGGACTGCCTTCTATCGGAATTTCGGAATTTATTCTCTCAAAATGCTTTGTCCCAGGTATTAAATTATTTTTTATTGCTAATACAGCTTTTATTATTCCTGCAATTCCAGCTGCATGACTTAGATGACCTATATTCCCCTTAACTGAAGATAGAACACAGAACTTTTCTTTATCTGTATATGTACGATAAGCTTGCTTTAATGCTTTAAATTCGATTGGATCACCCAATGGTGTAGCCGTACCATGGCCTTCTACATACTGTATTGTTTCTGGATTAATTCCTGAAAAGTCTAAAGCTGCTCTAATGACATCAACTTGACCTTTAACACTTGGGGCGGTATATCCAATTTTCTCTTTTCCATCATTATTTATTGCTGTTGCTTTGATTACTGCATAAATATCATCATTATCTTTTATCGCATCCTCTAACCTCTTTAAAACGATTACTCCACATCCATCTCCTTCAACCTGCCCATCACTTTTGAAGTCAAATGGTCTACAAAATCCGGATTTTGAAAAAATCATTCCCTTTTGAAAATAATAGCCGTCTTGTAATTCTAAATTTATAAAAGTTGCTCCTGCTAAGGAAATATCACTGTTTCCTGTTAATAAACTTTGACATGCCATATGTACAGATACTAATGAAGATGAACAAGCAGTTTGGATATTAACACACTCACCTTTAAGATTAAGTAGGTAGGCTGCTCTTGTCGGCAGAAAATCAGATGCATTTTCTATATAATTTTGGAATTTTTTTGCTGGACTTAAATTGGTCAAGTTTAATTTTTCTATATAAGTATTTTTTCCACAACTTCCGTATAAGGAAATTAAATTATTGTCATCAACTACAATTCCAGCATCCTCAAGAGCTTCCCACAAGCACATCAAAAATATTCTATGTTGGGGATCTAACAAGGAGGCTTCATAATCTGATAGTCCAAAAAAAGATGCATCAAAAGAATATACATCTTCTAATTTACCTTTAGAAAAGACAAAGTTTGGATCATTATTTGATTTTTTATCTAATCTTGTTAAGCAATCCTTTCCTTTTATTAAATTTTTCCAGTATTCATATTGATTGTTTGATTTTGGTAAGTTGCATGATAACCCTATGATTGCTATATCATTTTTCATATTAACCCTTCCTTGATAACTTATATTTTTTAATTAGATGTAACGCACAAACAAAAATTTGATTATAAATATTTTTTTGCTTGAATGTCATACATTTTTTTATATTCTTTTCCTAATTCTATTAATTCACCATGATTTCCTTTTTCAGTAATACTTCCGTTACTTAAAAAAATAATTTCATTACTGAATTTACAACTAGACAGTCTATGTGAGATAAATATAGCCATTTTACCTCTACATATTTCATTCATTTGCTCAAAGGTCTTTGCTTCAGATATCGGATCAAGCGCCGCTGTGGGTTCATCCATTACAAACACACTACTTGATTGCATCATACTTCGAGCAATTGCCAATTTTTGTTCTTGTCCCTTTGATAAATCAATACCACTTGAATCAAAATCCTTACTTATAAAGGTATCTAGACCCTCTTTCAATTTTTCTATATCTTTTTTTATATCTACCTCCTCTAATATTTTTTTAAGATCTACTTCTATATTTTTATTAAAATACAGATTTTCTTTTATAGTAAAATGAAATAGTTTAAAATCTTGAAATATAACAGATAACGCCTTAAAATATGAATCTGTTTTAATATCTTTTAAATTAATCCCATTTATTAAAATATCGCCTTGGGTTGGTTCATATAATTTAGAAAGTAATTTTATCATTGTTGTTTTCCCAGAACCATTTTTACCAACAATGGCTAATATGGTTGGGGTTTTAATGTGTAAATTTATCTCCTTCAAAGTATAATCAGTAGCTTTAGGGTACTTAAACCAAACATTTTTGAATTCAATTGTTTTAATTGGGGTATCTAGAGATATAGTACCTTTATCACTATAAATCGTTACTGTCTTTTCATATTCCATGTAATCATTCAAGAATAGTAGTCTAGAGTTTAATAAGAGAATTTCATTAATTAAATACATTACTTGGTCATTTAGTGAAACACACGCACTAAAAATAATTAAAAATTGTGATATGTTTATTAGCCCTCTACTGATATTAAAAGCTAAGTAGATTGAGACGATCAAAATAATCAAACTAGTTGACATTTTGATGGTCAATCCTCTTATTTCAACAGATTGATATATCTTTTTTATTATTGATACAAAATTACTAAAAACAGAACTAACTCTATTTAATAAATAATTTTGAATGCCATAAACTCGAACATCTTTTGCAATATTAGTATCCTGAAATAATTTGAAGTAATAAACATATTCTTTATTCAATTCAGCCATAGATTTTTTGGCAAAATTTTCTTTTTTTGTAACATAATTATTAACAATAAAACTCACTACTTGAATCATAATCATAAATAATAACAAAACTAAACTTTGTGAAAACACAATAGCAATTATCGTAATTGATAAAAATAGATATTTAAATATTTTCGGTATATATGTAAATATCTCAGTCAAAATAGTTTGAGTTTCAAAAGGGAAAAGCGCCTTTTCTTTTAGGTCAATAAAATCAGGATCTTCTGTGTTAACAAATGATACAGTCATCAACTCTGTATAGATATTTTTTATAAATAACTCATTAATGATAGCTCTATCAATTTCAAGTTTATAATTTAAATAATTTGAAATTAAGCGAATAATTAATAAAAGACTCATTCCAATTATGATATTCCAAATAATTAAGTTGAAACGGACTCCTTCTAACACTCTACTTAATAAGAATGGTGGAAATAACACATAAAAAAGAAGTAGCAAAACTTGTAAAATTGAGTCTATGATACTTAGTAAGATAATAGAGGGTCTCAATTTATAGGATTTTTTTAAAATCATATATAATATTTTTATTTTATTTTTCATCCTTTACCCCTCCATCTCTATAATATTTAGCTTGTGTTTCAAACAACCTAAAATATTCTTTCTTTTGCTCCATAAGCTGTAAATGTGTTCCTTTTTCTTTTATAGTACCATCTCCAACAAGAATAATTTTATCGCAGAAATCAGTACTAGCCAGTCTATGTGAAATAAATAAAATCGTTTTATCTATAAAGGTTGTATTTATATGACTATAAAAATTATATTCAGAAATAGCATCCAATGCCGAACTAGGTTCATCTAAAATCAATATTGGTCGATTATGATAAGCTGCCCTGGCTAAAGAAACTTTTTGTGACTCTCCTCCTGAAAGTGCAATGCCTTCAACATCCAGATATTTTGTCATTTCTGAATCAAATCCATTTTCAAAATCTTGAAATTTTTCAACAAAATCTGCCACTTTTATTGAATGATACATTTCATCTTCATTAAATTTCATTTCAAATCCTATATTATCTTTTAAAGATGTTGCAAAAATATTAACCTCTTGAAATACTGGAGCAAATAACTTAAAATAGTTGTCAAGTTCATATTCATTAATATTTTTATCATTAAATAAAATCTCGCCTGATGTGGGCTCATGAAGACGTAGCAACAATTTAATCAATGTAGTTTTCCCTGCCCCATTTAAACCTACAATAGCAATCTTTTCACCACTCTTTATGCTAAAATTTAAATCTTTATAGATAAATTGGTTACTATTTTCATATTTAAAACATACATCTTTGAATTCAATTTCCCACTTATATGGAAGCTTCTTTAGCTTATCTCCTTCTTGCTTTTTCTCCTTTAAAGATATATAATTAATTAAATCGTTTATTGATTTTTGAGGTCCTAATACAGCTTTTACATAATCAATGAAAAGTTGTGTTGATTCATTTAATCTTATTATTAAAATTATATACACAGAAAACTCCGCTATGGTCAAAGTATTATTATACAGTCCATAAAATAAGAAAATGTATATAGCTCCATCTCTAATGAGTTGATAAGTAATATTGATAAGTGAATACTTAGCTTGTTTAGATGCTGCTTTTCTTTTATTTTCTTTTAATCGAAATATAATAGCATCAATTTTTTGTGTTAAAAACATTTTCAATTTAAAGATTCTAATTTCTTTTGCATACGCAAAATCAGAACTTATAGTGTGCATATACCTCATCTGTCTTTTATTCCCTGAATTTTCTTGCTCAACTGAAAATGCATAATTCGACACCTTGACTTCTACTATGGAGATCATTAAAGTGAAAAAGAGTAAAAATAAAATTATTACACTATTTAATTGAAATAAAATAAAAGCAAACAAACAAATAGTACTTATCTCTCCAAGAAGATATGCCCATTTTGAATAAAAACTTTCAACGCCCTCAAAAGACATAACAGATGTTAAATTTAACCACATTTTATCTTTAGATTCTTTTTTATCATAGTAATCATAGGATAAATTTATGTTTTGTGCAAAACCCTCTAGCATAAGTGCATACCGAATTTTATTGCCTATTGGAGCAATCTTAATCCTACAAAGCGAAACAAGCATACCTGTAATGAATAAATATATGATCGGTTTTAATATAATTAAATAGTTCTCATTGTTATTCTCAATCATTTCTAAAACTGAGTATGGTATTGTAACTAAAAAATAATTAAACAAAACATAGGATATTATTAAAAAAAATAAAGCAAGAAAATACCCTTTATCAACCTTCCATGCAAATTCAAATAAAAACTTCATATTAGATATTAATATTTTTATACTTTTCATTATTTACCTCATTTCATTTTAATATTCTGGTAAAACAACCTTCGCTTCTCCTTCTATAAGCAACTCTCCTTTTAAATCATAACAATTAGTTTCTAATATGGCAAAATCTACAATTATCTTTTTTATCTTAACACTTAATTTCACTGTAGATCCTACATAAATAGGCTTTGTAAAATTAAATGATTGCGAAATGTAGATCGTTCCATTTCCAGGTAATTCTACTCCTATCACTGCTGAGAACAAAGAAGCCAAATACATTCCATGTGCAATTTTCTTTTTATGATACTTTTGTTAACTTCCTTGTTATCCAAATGTATAGGATTAACATCTCCAGACAACAAAGAGAATGCTTTTATATTTTCTTCCGTAATTTCTTTTATGACTTGGATTTCATCTCCAACTTTAAATTCTTTCATCATTTATTTCATCCCTATCTATCATCATTCGAAAATCTTTTCATGTATTCTTCAGAGATAACGATTTCATGTATTTGAGTCGTCCCCTCAATTACTTCTAGTACACCAAGAATGAAATAAGAGCTATATAAGTATTCCAAAAGAAAGCAAAGTGTGTTAAACTATCATTACCAAAAGAAGCAGGTGATGAAAATGCCATTTAAGAAAGCA